>NZ_NHPG01000110.1:0-28163 GCF_002252965.1 Halorubrum sp. Ea1 | reverse complement strand
ACTACAAACTTTCTGAGAGGAAAATATTCTATTCCAATTTGGCGGCGAAGTGGGAATGTGAGCATAGTATTGTATCTTATTACAATTACTTTGTTTCCAGTTATTGGGTATGTTATTTATGCCAATTCAATAGGAGTTCTTACTTCACCGATTCGAAAGTTACAATTCTTTCTCTTCCTTCCGGTAACAGCCTCACTCATTTACGAAAACGAGATTAGTACTCAACATATATATTCCACCTTTCTTTTGATTGCCACGCTACACATAACTGTAGGAATAATTCGTTTTTTTAATATAGATGTTGCTTTACTAGCAATTAGATATGAATCACTAATTACAGCATCAACAATTGACGACGTTCCAGCACGGTCGGCAGGGATGTTTGGAGCAATTCCATGGTTTGGTTCGTTGATGGCGATGATTTTTATATATGCTGCCGTTGGCTTGTATAATAGTGAAATTTCAATCAGGTTAGTAGTTCCACTCTTGATGCTCTCATTTCTGGGTATTATAATGGCGATCTCAAGAACAGCCATGATTATGATTCTGCCTGGGATTGCGGTTCTAGTGTGGTATTCAGCACAACAAGACGGTAGATTAGTTGTATTAGGAGGCACCGCTTCAGCTGGTTTCCTTATAATAAATCAAATAACGGGTGGAGGAACGCTGAAACGGTTTGCTCAGATGAAAAATCTGATAACAGGAAATCCAAGCGAAATCTCTGCTCTTGATACTCGATTTGAATTGTGGCAGTCAGGGATAGTCGTGTTTCGGGAGTTTGCACCGTTTGGGACTCTTGTTTCACATAGTTATGTTATTGATCTAGTCACAGATAGCCTCTATATATCTAAATTAATACAAGCAGGTTTTGTTGGTGTTGGCACAACATTATTTTTATTCGGTTCAATTATTGCCTGCGGATTTGCAGAGACAATAGAGAAAGGTTCTTTATTTAGTGGTCTTCTCATAATGACAGTAACCATAGGGTTCGCAATTGGTGGTATTACGATGAATATAACAGGGTTTGTGCCAGCTATTATTGTATTCTGGATAACTATCGGGATTACTATTGGAGAAAAGAAGAGAGCTATGAGGGTAATTGTACGTGTTTAATTATGATCTTATTGAATAGGTAGTATACGGCGCTCTTATTATAGTGAGCATCTGTCTTTAGTTAAGCCTCACACCTCGGTTGTGTAGCGGTAGCGAGCGTCTCTTGTAAGATTGGTCGTCGTTTGTGGATCTTTTGAGCGTCTTCGATCAGGCCGAGCAGCGGCGGTGGTGAGTAGCCGAGGAACTTACCGAGTTCGTGGAGAATAAGTGGGCGTGCAACCGGAAGGTCGCCGCCCAGCGCTCTGTCGGAAACACAAGCTCATCATCCGCCTGCTCGGTGACTAGATCAAACAGATCACGGCTTACAAGCAGCGACAGCAGTGCTGCGTATAATAAGATCCTCACCACGTGTTCGTCACTCGTGTCGAACTCGTCCAATTCGTACTGCGTCTTCAGCTCCCGGGACAGTAACTCAACTTCCCACCGACAGCGGTAGATCTCCGCTAAATCCGCCGGAAAGAACTCTTTCCTCGCTAAATTCGTTATGTACAGGTGGTAGTCGTCGGCGTCCTCATTATGGACGCCGACGACGTGAAATCGCTTTGTATCTAGCGACCGCGTCCCATTATACGGCCCTCGGTTGAATTCGACTTCGACCTCTACATCGATGTATTTCCGGTCAAGATCATTGAGAACAGCTCGGAGCTGCTTGCCCTCTAAGGGAATGGCGTGGCCGCGCCATTCCCGTAACTCCCCCGTAATCAGCGGATTCGCGTTCTGCTTCAGCCAGCTCAGGAAGTAGCCGTCGTTTTCGTCGATTAACGCAAACCGGCGGTACTTGAAGTACGCGAGATCGAACAGCAGGAGGCGATTCTCAAGCCACGGCCCTGTTTTGAACAAGGTGCTGTCATGTGTTTTCTCGTTAGTAGTATCGATCCGTTCAATCGTCTGCTCTGTGGTATTGTGGAGCAGGTGGAGCTTCGCTCCAGCCTGCTCCTCGTGGCGGGCTTCGAACTGGTCTGAGAGAAATTCGTGTAACCGCACCACCGTTCCATCAGCGATCATCACGTCTCTAAGTCGGTCGAGATCAGCGTAAACAGCGTTAGGAACAGCGACCTCGTCGAGCATGGTCTCGACGAGGTCGCGGAGGTACTCCGCAAGCGTCGGTGTCAACCGCTGATAGAATCCACCCGGAGAGATCGTCTCATCGGCAGTCGAGTTGTAACAGCGTCTAAACCCAGCGAGTGTTCGGCTTTCGCCTGCGGCGAAGCCGAACACGAAAGCCCAAACGAAGGCAGGGATCTGGAGCTTGCGGTCACGTTCGACCACGCCGAGTTCCTCGGCGTGGTCTTCGAAGGACTCAGAGGGAAACAGTGTAGTGAGCCGACGCATAATCCGAGATGAGGAGTCCTTGTCGTGCACAGACTGGACTTCCTCATTCCTTCCGAAAGATGCCTCGATAAGCCGCCGCTATCACGCGGTTTCTCGCTTAACTAAAGACGGATGACTGTTCGATGAACCTCCTGCGCGATACTTAGATCGCGTGGCAAGTGCTGACGAGAAATCTCGATCAGCTGAAGATGGCTGTCGCAGGCAAGGGTTTGGCTGGGACGATCTCCGCCACAAGTTACGCTAAGAGGGCATCAAACCGGTGATTAAGCATCGTGAGTTCTACTCGCTCGATACAGCACATAACGCGCGGATTGACGATACCGTCTACCACCGGCGGTCAATCGCCGAAGCAATATCTTTCTCACTTCGCAGACGGTTCGGCTCATCAACCCGGGCTAGGACATGGTTTGGACAGCTTCGAGAGCGCTCTTCTGTAGGAGATTGTTGATACTGCTGAGCTCTCGCTGTGGAGTCGAAGAGGACAACGGCACCGCGTCAGCGGTGCCCGACACGGATGATTCCGCTAGATGTGTTTGGGTCGGAATCGGTCGCAGCGGACCTGCTCCAACAGGTTCGCTGGCGTGACAGTGTGACTTGCCCCCGCTGCCGTTCTGACCGAACGGTCAGAAACGGCAGCTATCGCCAGTTTCAGCGGTATCTCTGTAAGGATTGCGACCGCACGTTCAACGATAAGACCGGCACGACCTTCGCTCACTCGAAGATCGCACTCCGCAAATGGTTGTTCTCGATCTACACGTTTTTGCGGTTTAACACGAGTCTTAGGCAATTACAGTGCGAAATCGAAGTCACCTACAAAACGACCCATAGACGTGTCGAGCGCTTCGCCGAAGCGCTCGACGCGCCGTCACTTGATCTCCGTGGACCGGTCGAGATTGACGAGTTCTACGTCTCTGCTGGCTTGAAAGGCCGCGAGCGCGACCGCTGGTCGCGCTCTCGCGGCCTCTCTCGACGCAGACGCGGAACGTATGATCAAGACAAACCGCCTGCGTTCGTTCTCGTGGATCGTGGCACCGAGCAGTGGTACGTTGTGCCAGCGAAATCCGCAAAGGAATCGACGATCCGGCTCCTGCTGGCTGACCGCCAGCAGGAGCCTCTCGCCGTCTATACCGACGGATTTTGCGCGTATGATCCGCTTACAGAAGACGAAACATTCGACCGCAAATACGTCGTTCACGGAGACGGTGAGTACGCCGACGAGACGGTCCACGTGAACACCTGCGAGAGCCACGCGTCGCTGGCGCGACGGTGGCTCTCGCCGCATCGAGGCATCTCAAAAGACCGCCTCACACAGTATCTCCGAGCGTTCCAACTCAGACGAGAACTCTATCGCAAACCAGGACGAGAAGCGCTCAAACACGCTGTCAAAGCCACTCTCTGAAATGCCTTGTTGAACGTAAGACTGCGTCGGGGTAGGGTCAATAACTCACGGTTTCACGGCGTCAAAGACTGGTTCTTACACTCAGAAGATGTAGTAGCTGCCGCTGACGGTGTTGCTTGAAGAGTCAAAACTATGCCATCTTACTCCCTTGATCAGACGACGACGGCGATGCCTCTCCCAAATATGTCCGGAGAAGGGGGAGCAGGCGGCAGAGTTCACGCATCCGGTACTCGTTTTCCCACCGACAAAACGAACTGTAGTGCGGTGCGTCGTCGAGATCAAACACGCTGAGAATACCGGGCATCTCGTTGAGGTAGTCTTCAGTCTCACGGAGACTCTTTTCGAGCTCAACGCGGTACAGAATCAACGCGATCTGTACCCACTCGGCGTACCCGTCCGCGCCATCCGGCGCGGCGGGTACGTCCGGATCATCAACATGCTGTTTGGCAAGGTCTCGACACATCCAAGCAAGCCGCCTGAGGGATGCCATATCGCCAGACGGCGTCCATTTCCGGGTTAATCTGACGGAATATTGTAGTAAGACCGTCTGAGACCGTCGTCACTATACGGCGAAACAAGGCATCCCGTGTTGGTCGAGGAGAGAGTGGATTTCGTTTTTGAAGTCCGTACGTTTCTCAACTAATCGCTTCCGGCTGCGCACGAGTACACGACGCTCTCGGAGCTTGTCGGACGGGACGTAACTCTCAGCGATCATGCCGGCTCGGCGAAGTTGCGCGAGCAACTTCGCGTCGAGCCGGTCGTTTTTCACTTCAGCATAGCCAATCGCCTTGGTTTGGCTCGGATCTGCGACAACCACGTCAAGATGTTCGTCGAGGGTGTCGTAAACCTTGTAGTAGTTGCTGGTTGCTTCGAGCGCCGCTTTGGCTCCAGCGTATTCTTCGGCAACGTCGTCGAGATTCGCGTTTGCGACGCGAATCTCTTCGACAACCTCGGCATCGTCGTCCAAAACAGCGACGTGCGACTCATCTTTATGAAGGTCGATTCCGAGGTAGTACATGGTTCATCTGGAGTGGGAGTGCATGGAGTAGAGACACACCTATTCGGGCTTGCCGCCCGTCTGTCGGTCAGACAGACGGGCGGCGTCCCATGATGCGGCTTCCTTGGCACGTAGACCAATCAAGAGCACGCGTTCGAAGACGCCTGTGTAGCATCGGCCTTTACCACCCCATTCTTACTCCATGCGCTGGGGACTTAGCAGGCTTTCATCCCATCAAGAGCATTCGAGAGATTGTACCAGCTGTCCGGACTCTCGAACGGACAGTGAGAATCTAACTCCTGTAATCTCACACGTCTAAACAGGGCCGATTTTATGAGAACGCAAACGATCTGAACCACTCATTAGCAGTTTCTGCTTCGGTGTTGAGTGCCTGAGAAGCCTAACAAATATACGTGTAGCATGTATAGAGATTTTAAGCAGAAAGAGCTATACTATTTATTTATATGAATTCAAAGCTGAATGAATTGATCGGTATTGGACCCATGTCGCCACCGATTACAGGTCCAGGTATAAAGAATAGAGCGATTAAAACGGGTCTTGAAAACAATGGTTACAACATAACTTGGATTGACACTCTAGGGGATAGAAAAAGGTCTGTTTATCAGGTCATAAAATCAGATAAAGATAGCAATTTTATTGTTAGTGTGTCGACAAATGGGAGATTTTTACTTTCTCCAATACTAGTTTCTAAAATGATTACCGGGTCTTCAAGAGCAATCCTGCTGCCAGCAGGTGGCGAATTCAAAGAAGAATTAGCTAACCTTCCGTACCCGACAAATAAAATTTATAGGTATATATTTAATAAATATGATGGTATATTTCCAGAGTCTGAAATCGAAGCAAAAGAACTAAAAAGTTTTTTCAATCAAGCAATAAAAATCACATCACTTCCTAACCCCCGCTCGAGACCAAACACTTGTAATATAGAAGTAGGTAATTCAACTCTGGATCTAGTTTACGTAGGGAGGGTAAAAGAGACAAAAGGTTTAGATTATTTGATCGATGGGTTCGAGTGTGCTCGACAGACTACGCCAAGTATATCTTTAGATATATATGGCCATTTCTTGCCAAATGATGAATATGAATTGAGATTCAGAAGGAAATGCAATCAAGCGGAAGCAGTTGAATATAAAGGAAAGATACCAGATGGTGAAGTAATGAAAACATTACGAGAATATGATCTATTAGTATTTCCAACGTATTATGACGGCGAGGGATTTCCCGGTGTTATAGTAGAAGCATTTATGACAGGAACACCTGTTCTAGCGAGTAATTGGAATTATAACATGGAAATTGTTGATCATGGATACAATGGACGTCTTTTTGAGCCACAAAACTCATATGAGATAGCAAAGAACATTAAATGGTTTAATCAAAATCCGGGCAAGTTAGAACAAATGAAAAAGAATGCTTGGAAGTGTTCTAAACGATATAGTACTGACACGGTAGTTGAGGATCTAATCAATATCCTTATTGATATTGGCTGGGAACTAGACACATCATGAGTGATATCACTCTTAGTTGGGGATATGGATGTCGAAACGCGGGCGACATGGCCATTAATTATGGATCATTAGAATTCTTGAATAACAACTTTCAAAATAAAGAGGTTCATATCATTTCTCGGTATCCTCAACGACACTCACAAGTGACTAAGGCAAAAAATAGGCTAAATGAAAGAGAATACGACTTTGAACTATCTGGAGGTCCAATTCGTTATGACCCGAAAAACCAGTCAAGTGTAGAGAGAAAATACGCGTTGATAAGTGATATTATTCGATATACATCTGACATCCTAAACTTGGATAGTTTCAACCACCAGTTTGAGTCCAAAATAGCCTCTTCGATTCGCAACTCTGATCTACTGTTGTTCAATGGCGGAAATCTGATCCATCACAGCCCACATAGGGGATCTCTTCCATACGTTCTCGCTATCATATATCCGTTAGTAGTCGCTCAGCGCAATGACACACCTTACGCTCTCTTACCTCAGACGATGTTCAATCTTGAGGGCCCGTATAAATCAATACTCATCTCTATTTTGAATGGATCCGAATTTATTTCGACAAGAGACGATCGAACTTATGAGTATTTAATTCGCAAGGATTCGATTACTACTCCGATATACAGTGGACTGGACATAGGATTTGTTGGTTGTCGTCAGTATAGTGAAAGTAATAAGAGTTCGGGAAGAAATCATATCGCTGTTGTTCCTCGATTCTCTGAGCTCGGTGATACCGGCGATATACAAGAAACAGAGCTCAGTTCCGTAGAGACAAGCCTAAAACAATACATACAACGAGTTATTGACGATGACAATTCGGTCTCGGTTGTCGTACAAACAGTTTCGGAGAGAGATTGGGTCAATAAAAATATGACATTTTTACAAGAGACGGGAGTTGACGTGTTTGAATCGTATGATCAGGAGGAGTTGTGCTCGTTCTATGCCGAATGTGATCTACTGGTAACAATGCGGTTACACGCTGGTATCTTTGCGTTAGCACAGGGAACACCGGCGATTGGAATATACCGAGATGAGTGGGGGCCTAAGATACCCGGTACGTGGGAGGCACTAGATATCTCTGCGTACACCAAATCGTGGGACGAGGTAAGCCCAAACACATTATATGACCTCTCTTTATCCGCTCTAGAACAGATGAATATTCTTAGAGAGCGTATCTTTGAAAATATAGATGAACGAACAACAGGGATGACTAACAGATTAGAACGTGAAATTAGAAAGATATTGGACTAGTTACGCCGGGTCAGTACATATTTTCCACGTGAGTTTAGATCCTTCAGAACCAATCATCAAGAGTGCGTCTCTCGATATTTCCTGACCATATCTTGGAAAATAGGGTGCATCGATAACCGTAGCGTGATTATGTCCAGCTGGTATGATCGAAAGGAAGTGGCCACGGTCTGGACATGATATACGGAACAAATCATCCTCCATTTTCACATTTAGGTCCGGATGAACGTGTAATCGACTTCGGATTGGGGACCGTTCAGTGTCTATCTGGTCGGAGATAGTCCAAATGTTTTCATCTCGTCTAATATCACGGTGGTGATTGTATGAAGGACAGCCAATTGTGTTGACTGAATGCGATATTTTAAGTCTGTTTTTTCTCGGATGAAATGAAATACTCGGATCAACGGTTCCCCACATCCAAAAAGATGATGCCATCCGGACTGGTTCGTATTCGTCGACTTGGACGGTATTGTGATTCTGGATGCTGCGAGCGCGCCGGCGATGGGGCCCAGCAGAGTATTCAAACACACCTGTATCGGTGAGGACTCGTTGGTTACCGATCCATAAACAGACATGTCCTGGATGAATGTGAGCGTGAGCTGGAAGATGTGGGACAGTTAGTTCATGTCCAGCGACTAGCATCTGCTCTTCATCAGTTCCAAGCCAATAGTATCCAGAGTCAGTTAGTGAGCAGAACGATTGGTTATTTTCCTGCTTCTGAGTTAGATTTAGTGTGGGAATCGATCGAGCATACTGTAGAACCGATTGGAGTGGAAGTGCTTCATCGAAAACAGAATCATTCAATAACGGGATCTGGTTATCTGGTGGTTGGAGATGTTCCATAAATCGAACTCCATCCGTCGCAGTTTCTCGAATTATTCTGGATACTTCATTTAGAGATTCTAATAGGTCTACGGCAGTTAAAAATCGCTGAAGGACGATCAAATGGTACATTGGGCTACGTTCGATATGACCTCCATCTTCAAAGAATTGGTTCCAAGAAGCCTGTTCAAATATCCGGATCCCGAGTTGTCGCCAAGTTTTTTTCTGAAAATATACACCGGCCATAACTAACCCCACAGCGTTCTCAATAAGATGATTTCCGCCCACACCGTGTTCGATATTGTCAGCAAGGAACTGTGCGTTCTTATGTATGAACTGATTGATCGTCTTTCGGAACTCATGCCCAAGACGTTTGTTAAACAGAGCAATATATCGAGTCCAATTCAGTATTCGTAGGGAAACAGAGTGTGGCATCCAGTACCGGCGTAGGTAGCCGGTATCTGAAGCGATAGGGTGGTTATCCATCCAATCATTAAGCCACATTTGATGTACTCTCAAGTCGCTATCAGGAATGTCTGAGGGATGGTGAGAGGACAACCAGATCGGTTTAAGATGCTCGAACCCCCAACATTTGAGTTGCCAGTGAGATGGTTGATCCAACACCGCAGGCGCATCTACCGATATAGACTGTCCGTCTTTAAATGAAATCGTTTCATTAAGAAACGACAGATCACCACCGATTGTTGCTTCCATCTGTTTTTGAAAGCTTTCGCGCTTGTCAGAAGTACTCTCTTGGAGTCGGATTGTATTCTTTCGTATCGATTCAGAACAAGGTGTGAACTCATCAGGGATACGTTTCTCATATCGGCTATCAATATTAACTGGCAATCGGGGGAAAACCGCAGATTTGAATTTTCGGGTCGCGATCCCGAAAAGCTGTCTCGGTTGTTTGTTGAGTGCGGTTCCAGCAAGGGTCAAATAATCCGTCATCCTTCACCAACTACACTCGATACATGTCGAACCCAGCTGTCTCCCACCGATTTTTACCCAACATGGCCCGTGTGTCGACGATCACGTCTCCTCGCATCCGATCAACGAATGTCTGCGGAGAGAGAACGCCGTATTCGGGGTGATCCGTCACCAGTACGGCGGCATCGACCTCATCAAGGCTCTCCTCAAGCGACGAGAGGTCGTAGTTGATGTCGTCGCTGTTCACGTATGGGTCTGTCAGTCGAAGTTCGTCGACACCTCTCTCCAACAACTCTTCGGCGATCACGAGCGATGGGGTTTCTCGAACGTCAGACACCCCACCCTTGTAGGCGACGCCGAGTAAAGCCACCCTCGCTCCATCCAGATCACCGAGCGCCGCCGAGAGCAACTCGATCACGAACTCCGGCATCCCACCGTTGACTCGGCGAGCCGTCTCGATCAGCATCGGGATGTCGTTGTTGTGGTTCAAAAACAACGGATCGATCGGAATACAGTGACCGCCGACGCCCGGACCTGGACGCAGGATCTCCACCCGCGGATGTTCGTTGGCCATCGAGATTGCCTCTCGTGAGTCGATCTCGAATTCGTGAGCGAGCTTCGCGATCTCGTTCGCGAACGCGATGTTCGTGTCTCGGTACGCGTTCTGGATCAGCTTCACGAACTCCGCCGTCGTGGCGTCGGCCGTTCTGATGTCGCCGGAGACGAACGAGTCGTACAGCGCGACGATCCGGTCGGTCGGCCGTCCTCCGACCGTGCCGACGATCCGGTCGTTCTCCCGTAGCTCCGTGAGGGTGTTTCCGGGAAGCACCGTCTCCGGGCTGTATCCGAGAGTGACGTCCTCGGTCGCGGAGAGTCCCGATTCCTCGATCACGTCCCGCAATCGACCCGCGGTCGTCCCAGGTGGGACTGTCGAGGAGAGGATCACCGTATCATCCTCCCGAAGTTGTTTTGCAACCGCTTCGCCTGCCACCTCAACGTAGGATAGGTCCGTCCGGTCGAGGTCCTTGTCGTACGGCGTCGGGACACAGATGATGTGGAACTCCGCCTCTCGTGGTTGTGAAATGATCCTCAATCCGTCCTCAAGCGCACGCCTCACGAATCGGTCAAGATCAGGCTCCTCGATATTAAAAGAACACCGCTCGA
Organism: Halorubrum sp. Ea1; assembly: GCF_002252965.1. Lineage (NCBI taxonomy): Archaea > Methanobacteriati > Methanobacteriota > Halobacteria > Halobacteriales > Haloferacaceae > Halorubrum > Halorubrum sp. Ea1. The sequence continues at coordinate 17,633 of NZ_NHPG01000110.1, read as the reverse complement.
GATCAGACCGATGCGCTGGGTCGGCATCGAACCCGTACACTTCGTAGCCAGAGTTCGCGAGGACCGCGGCCGTCGGAAGGCCAACGTATCCGAGCCCGTGGACACAGATGCGTGGGTCAGTCTCAGTCATTCGTATTCGAGGGTATCGAGGATCCGGTCAGCCGACGTGCCGTCTCCGAACGGGTTCTCCCAGTTTCGGTCTCTCGCAAGCATCTCGCGAACGCCCTCCACGACATCGTCTGGATCCACGCCCACGATCAAATTTGCTCCGACATCAACGGTTTCAGGACGTTCCGTGTTGTCTCGCAGTGTGACACAGGGTGTCCGAAGGATACAGCTCTCCTCTTGAACGCCGCCCGAGTCGGTGAATACAATTGTCGCCGCGTCCTCCAACACGAGGAAATCGAGGAAGTCTTGCGGCTCTACCAACTGAATAGAATCTGGGACATCGATCCCGAATTCGGAGATTCGCTTTTTGGCCCGTGGATGAATCGGATATACGATTGGGAGTTCATGCTCCTCAGCTGCCTTCGCCACGCTGTCGAGCAACCTCTCGAATCGTTCCCTGTCGTCGACGTTCTCCGCTCGGTGAGCAGTCAACAACGTGAACTGCTCGTCGAGGTTCAGATCCGACAGGACGCTGCTGCGTTCATGAGCGATCTCGACGTTCTGCTGAACTGCGTCAACAATCGTATTTCCGGTAACGGTAATCCACTCATCGGGAAGTCCCTCCTGACGTAGCTGATCCCGTGAGGTGTCGGTCGGCGCGAACAGGTAATCGGCGGCGTGATCGGATACTCGCCGGTTGATCTCCTCGGGCATGTCCCGATCGAAGCTCCGAAGCCCTGCTTCCACGTGTCCGATCTTAATGCCTTCCATCTTCGTCGCCGCGATAGTTCCTGCGAGGACTGAGTTTGTATCCCCCTGAACGATCACGATATCGGGGCGCTCGGCTTCCAAGACTGATTCGATCTCGGCGATCATCTTCCCGGTCTGCTCTCCGTGGCTGCTCGATCCGACCGCAAGGTTGTAATCTGGGGTTGGGAGGTCGAGTTGCTCGAAGAACACTGAGTCGAGTTCTTCCGAGTAGTGCTGGCCCGTGTGAACGATCGAGAACGACACGTCTCGTCGTTGGCAGGCACGGATGACAGGAGAGAGCTTGATTATCTCCGGTCGTGTTCCCAAGACGAAGCTGAGCGTAGAGGACATCGTGTGAGTTTGTTGTATCGATAAATCCGGAGGTCGAATTTAAAAGCTCGTATTCGCTACTCGTCGAAACAATCACTACGTTCGGTGATCGTTTCGAGATACTCCTCGCTGATAGAGTCCCAGTCGAAATACGCGTTGACGTACTCGCGTCCCGACACCGCGAAGGCCTTCCACTCCTCTGGGTCATCACGGAGTCGCCTGGTTGCCGAGACCAGTTCCTCGTTGTTGTCGGGCTCGATGGCGATCCCGGCGTCGGCGTCCATGAGAATCCGTTTCGCCTCACCTCGAACGCCGAGGATCACCGGAAGTCCAGCCGCCATCGATTCTAAGAGTTTCGAAGGGATCACCGTCTCGAATATCTCTCGAGGCTTCAGATGGACGAGTGCGACATCCGACTCGCGAAGGATGTAGGGTACCTCCTCTTTTGGCCGTCGGCCGGTGAAGTTGACATTATCCAGGTCGGCTGCTTGTGCTTCCAACACTTCACGCTCGGCTCCGTCACCGACGATCACGAACTGAACGTCGTCGATTTCTGGAGCCGCCTCCAACACGATCGACAGACCGTGTGCCCGCCCGATCGTTCCGACGTACGAGATCGTGAATTCATTATCGAGATCGTTCAGAACTGGCGATCCGTCTCCCTCGACATCATAAAAGGCCAAGTCGATTCCGTTCGGATGGAACGCGATCTTCGATCGATCGACGCCACAGTCCACGATGGGCTCGATGAACGCCTTCGATACGACGATGAGATGGTCCGAACGCTGATAGAGGAACGTCACTGTACGCTCGAGCAACCAGATCACGAGCTTATTGTCGAAGTCGCTGACTGCGAGGATAGATTCAGGCCACAGGTCGCGAACCTCAAACACAAATGTCGCTCGCTTAACCCGCGCAATAACCCAGGCAGAGATACCCGTGAGCGGTTGCGGCGACGTCGCGATTACGACCGACGGCGAGACGTATCGAAGTCCAACAACCATCGAGATGAGCATAAACCAGACGAACTTCAAGCTGCGACGAAAGAGGTTCCCACTAGGCGACGTGATCGTTTTCGTATAGAATACGTCCACGCCATCCCGCTTCTCGTGTCGCAACCACTGGTTATCGTACCCGTCATAGATCTCCCCTTCCGGATAGTCCGGCGTGGAGGTCAACACGGTCATGGATACCTCCTCCGACCACCGCTTGGACAGTTCGTCCCATCTCGTCTGGGAGGCCCCCGTCTCAGGTGGGAAGTATTGCGTTACGACAAGGATCGACTCGGATTCGTCCGTCATGTGCGTAGACTACCGATATTCCGATCTTGAAGCGACTCGATCCGCGGCAATAACTCGTCCGCCCGCGTTGTGAGCACGGTCACGTCGTGACCCATCGTGACCTGGTCTCTCGATATTGCGTGGGCGTAGTAGTCCCCGCTGCCCTTCGTGTCGGGATATATCAACGGCACGCCCCGGAGGGTTCGCATTACGCGCTCATATCCGACGCCAGGGTACAAACGTACCGGTTCGGGTTAGTCACGAATTTTGTTTAATCATCAATCGCTCTCGAATTGAGTCCGATGTTGGCTAAGTGAAATTTGATGATGTGGAGTAATTCACGCCGATTCAGAAAGTCGCCGTTCAGCTGTCAGTAACAGCGTCACCAGTGGAACCATCGTGAGTATCCTCATCAGTCTCTTCGTCAAGATACTGCCAATTTTCAGTGTCCAAACGACCTTCGAGATATGCCTCGCCGTCTTCGGTGATCATGTAGACGCCATTTCCGAGATCGTTAATAAGTCCCTTTTCGGCCAGTACCTTACATCGACGATGAACCTGTACACGAGAATATCGTATTGGGCCCTCTTTTTTCATTTTCGTCGGAGAGCCAGATTCATTTTCAGATAGATACTCTAAGATACGGTCGTCCGCTGCAGACATCCATTCGCCAGCATATCTCATAGATTACTCTGAGGGACCTATATTTAATAGGAGGTCGAAAAGTTATCTAGCACACTTTCAGTACATTAAAGTAACAGCAGTACTGAGTAGTAGCTACAGAGCCCAGTGACGAACTCTCGGCTCGTGAGAAAGTGTCGAAACCCCGGCTGCGGTGTACCAGCACCCAGCCGGGACGGGTTCTGTGCGGTATCACAGAACCATGCTAATACTGGCAACTGCGGGGCTTAAGCCCTACGAGACGACTGACGGATCGAACAGTAACAGTTCTGGCTGTAGTTTGTGTCCCAGCCCAGCGGACGGCTACGACGCTGCCTTCGACGGCCCACTCTGTACACCGTGCGCTACGACACGCAACCACGACGAAACCACCGTGGAGGGGCACAATGTCTAGCCCCACTGAGAGCGACACCATCTCGCTTGCCGATCTCTCAGCTACCCACCGCGACCTGCTGTGGATACTCTCTCAGACAGGCCCCAGCGAGAGCGATCCACTCCACCAGACACTCGCCGACTACTACACCGATGGTATCGACCAAGCCCGGGTCTGCGACACACTCGAGGAACTCATCGAACACGACTACGTCACTAAACAAACCCACCAAACGACCGAGTACCGACTCACCGAGTTGGCCCGCCGTGCACTCTCCGCGCGGCAAGCGTGGCAAGCTGGCACTGACACCGCCACCGAGGGAGGGAACGAATGACGCGACTCGACGACCCACAAGCCGCAGACCTCGCTCAACTCACGCGCATCTCACTCGACACTGACAACCCGATCTGCCAAGTCTGTGGCCAACCCCTCCACGAAGGCGACGACATCACCGCCTACGCCTACCGCGCGGCCGGCGAACCCGCGTACGCGATCGGCTACATCATGTGCGGATCAGATGTTCACGAACACCCGACCGTCTTCACCCGCGGTGTTCGCGAGTACGTCCTCACGGGCCACATCGGGACGTGCGCTGACGTGCGTACCCAATCAATAATATATGTTCTGCTTGGTCCGGAGGCAGTGGTTACCAGCCCGACGACAAGCAGGGAGCTACACGTCCACCCGGACACTCCCACGGAGCGTCTACCGACCGACACGCAACAGCAGGAACCCACATCCTTGCTGACCGCGATCCGGGAGCACGCTCGCTCGGACGGGGGCACCCCCCAAGAGGAGTCTGAGTAATGGCAGGTAATCTAACTGATCAGGGTCTCAGTCTACGGCAATCGTTCGTGATACACCATCAGCCTGCGGCTCATGACCGAGGGCTCCAGCTCGTCAGCTACGATACCGGTAGCTCCACTGGAAGGCCCGTCAGTTCGACGACCTCCCCACAGGCGATCAGGTGAATAATGATTGAAGATATCGGTCCCGACGTTTTCGTTCGAATTCGCACCGACCTGTTGGTGGTCGGTGACAGCATCATGACCGATCGCCACCACGCCTCGAACGGCAACTACGAGGATACCGACCCACAGAACCAGATCGGCGGCATCATCCCGGCATTCTCACTGTCGGGGTGGCTTCGTCACGGGATGGAGAAGGTCGTTCAGAAGCGGGGCAGTACTGCCTGTCATCCCGGAGAGGCCAACGCGAACTTCCGGAAGGACGGCGTCTACAACCGCGATCTCGATGCCGGCTACCACGAGAAAGGCGCGTGTCTCGACGACGATGACGACACCGGCTGCGTGATTCTCGATCTCTTCGGCGGGTTCGAGAATCATCCTGGGAAAGTGATGCGTCGCCCGATCAAGTTCTCGCCAGTTCGGTCCAGTGTTGACTACACACGAGGACAGGCCGAGGGCCACTACCGCCGGCTCAACCGGAACGTCGTCTCGCGGAACAAACAAGACAACCGAGAACCGCTTCGGAACGCCGAACTTGACGCTGTCGGAAACCTCGACGGCTCGTGGCACCTCTCTTTCCGGGAGGTGAAACCCGAGTTCATAGCGCTGCTCGCCGAAGCCATCGAGTATCTCGACGCGCACAACACCGACTTCATGCACCAGCTCGGTGGCGCGCGGAACTTCGGCGGCGGAATCATAGATTGTGAGTTGGTGAACCCACTCTACGAAGCGCATGAACTCCGTCGCGTCTTCGATCGGAGCAAAAACAGCACGGACAAGATGGACGAGAAAGACGAAAAGTGGGAAACCGAGTACCTGTCGGAGTTTCAGACGGTGCTCGCAGCGCGCGTGGATGAAAAATGAACGACGTGATGCTCACGGCGTTCCGCCATGACGCGCATAAATTCACCGGCGAGAGTCACGCTAATGCGCGACCGGAGTTCGCTGGCGTGCGTGTGAACCAGACGGTTCCACAAGGTGCAGACGGCGATGCAGCGGCACTCTCGCGGCCACAACAGAAGCCGGAGCAGACGGTCCAAACACACGACACCCACTACCGACTCTCGCTTTTGACCGGTGAGACCGCCTATAGCCGCGGCGAGTTCTCTCGCGCGACCACAGAGAGTGAGGTGTCAGACCTCCTTAGAATCGAGGACGCAGAAACAGCCCACAAACAGTGGCTCAAAAGCGACGTGGCCGCCGCGTTCAACGAGTCAGTGTATCACCCATACACCTCGTTAAAGTTCCACACGCTGCTCGTGGCAGCCCTCTTGGACAACTACCGTGGCGACCACGAATTCGGCGATCTTCGGCTCATCGTCGATAACGCCGGCAGCGTCGTGCCGTTTCGAACCGTCTTCGACGGCGACCGCTTCGCGCTCCGGATTGACGTGAACACAGACGGGAATCCATCGGCGCATCTCGGAAGTCACCCGTGGCGGTCGTGGGCAGCGACGTGGAACCGCCTGACTGTACATCCGCTCGATACCGACCATGACAAGTACGACATGACGCTCGATGCCAACCTTCGACGGATACAGTCGTGGAGTACCGCACTCCAATACATCGAGGACTTTGAGAATTGGAGCTACGGGCCGAACAAAACGAATGAAGAAATCGCACAATATGAGTAATCAGATTCAACAGGTGCTGTGGGAGTTGCGGATGGACTACATCGGTCACCCGTACTACGTCTCGGGGAACGCCATCCTCCACGCTCTCGGGCCCCACCTTGACCCGGAAGTACACGCAGCGGTGGCAGCCAGTCACGGTGTCTTTGTTCCCGGACAGTTCGGCGTGTTCCCAAAAGAACACACACAGTCGGGCAGCCGTCCGTACCTCGGGGGTGGGCTACCGGAGGTGAACGCCTACGATGATCTGTTCCTCCACCGGCACGCAATTCACCCATGGCTGCTTGACACTCGCGCTCGTGACGCGCTGAACACCCATGACTTCCGTATCCACGGCGGCCACCCAGCGCTCGCGCATGAAACCATCATGGGCCGCCGAGAGGACCACCGAAAACAGCAACAGACGACGAAGTGGTACGTCCACGCCTATCTCCACGCTGATGACCCAGCGGTCCTTCCGCTCGGCGAGGATGTGCTTGAAGGGCTGCAGTTCGGTGGCAAGCGAAACTACGGCTACGGCGAGGTTCAGCTGAAAGATACTCAGATGGTGGACCTCGACAACTTGGACTACTCACGGCTTAACCGTGCAGAGACGTACCTCATCGAGTTGCTGACACCGTTCGTGCTAAAGTCGGAGTATCCAGAGACGAACGACTGTCCTGTTCCGTGGTGGTGGGCCGAGAGTCGCGACGAGCTCCGGTTGCGTGAGGAGAAACTACTGGAACACCGCGAGGTTTTCCGACTTGGGACGGTCGATCACGGCCAAGTCGTCACGTACCTCGGCAACCGCCCGGTGGAGACCGCGAAAAACGGCCTCCAGCGGATCGGGTCACACTCCCGCTACGGCTTTGGCGAGCTACGGGTGAAGCCGCTCAGCGAACAGTACGAAGAACCAGAGTGTGCTCGTGAGTGAATCCATGAGCGATAATGAATCGCTAGACAAATATTCGCGGTGAAGTCTGAATAAAGAAATCGTATTAGCAATATGTACGAGTTGACGCCTACGGCGACCAAACTATACGCCACACTCCTGCGAGCAGCCCAGCCGTGTGGCCGCAGTGAGCTCATCAACCAATCAGGCATCTCGGCGAGCAGTTATGATCGCCGAATCAGCGCCGTAAGCGAGCTTGAACGCGTCACACCAGTCTACGTCGCCGGCCACAGACGGTGGACCACCACGGACGCAACTCCCGCAGACGTTCGCCCAACACCGCTGTTGGCGCACCGACAGACAACTGCCACAGAACGCGTGAGCAGCCACACCAGCACGTGGGCCAGCCAACAGAGCGCCCACGCCTGGACAGCCCTGTTCACACCACCACCCATGCACAAAGGCACCAGCCGTCCGATGAAGACAGACAGGACAGCCCCCGATCGCCCAAGCCCACCCACAGGTATCCACCAATCCACAACAATCCATCGTACCGAGACACCACCGCTCCACTCGAAGCAAGGGGGTGAAACACAATGACAACCCCGACACTCGATCTCGAAACAACGGTCACGCACGACCACCCGGTCACCGAAACACCAGCCACAATCCAAATCGACCGCGACGAGTTCGATGCGTCAGTCGTCAGACTCGCCTTCAGCGGCCAGTGGGGGACGACGTACGTAAATCTCACAGCAACAGAGGCGCACACAGTTGCGAGCGCACTCGAAAAGACGGCGACGGACGCCGCCAACGCGGAGGCCACCGATGAGTGACGACCCCGAAGACCGCGAGGAGATTCCAGAAGTCGGGGGTCCCAATCGCGAGGAGACACCCACGGATCACGACCCCACCAACGGCCGGTGGCTCGAAGGAAAGTTCGCTGACGCACTCGAAACGTGGGGGTATCTCACCGCCCGCAATGAGCAGCTCTTCGGGCTTGAAACCGACGTCCTCGCGCGCCGGAAACCTCCACGAAACGAGCCGGACGATTTCATCGTCGGTGAGTGTAAAGACTGGCATACAAGCCTCGTCGGTCGCGACGCCGTCGCCGCAATCTCCCACCGGGCCGCACTGGCTCGCGCAATGCCCATCCTCGTCGTGGCCAGAGGCGTCACTTCCTCGGCGTGGACGCTCGCCCAACAGCTCGATGTTCGCATCCTCACCATCGAGGATCTCGAGAAAGACGGGCTGCCGCCGCTAACAGAGCATCGACCACCCGTGGGAACGTTCCGTACCCGCCGAGAACCCTCAGTAAGAGAACTCCGTGAACGCGTGCCGTCGATGGTGATCCGACAGAGCACGCTCGATATCGAGGCGCCGGTGTTCTTCGCTGGGGGGACAAGCCCGTGTTATGTGCCAGATCGAGAGGGCAACGACGCGTACGTCAGCGCGTACGACAGCGACTACAAGTTCGATTGACGCTCTTCGCGTCCTAAAGCGCGAGGCGTTCACGTCATATTTTCCGTAGGGACGGTTTGTCAAACCACAATATCCCAACCCAGCGGTGCGGTGCCGTGGGAATCCTCGCGTTTTAGCGCGGAGAGGATGTCAACGCGATACATCGGTGTAACCGACCTCACCCTACTTCGCTCGGCCTTGCGGCCTCGCTCGTTGAGGGTGGGGCTTTGATGTGGTTCTCGCCCTCGGTTGGCGCGACGGGGCGTCTTGTGCGCCTCGCCTACCGGACGCCCTTCGGGGTCGACAAACCCACCATTCAGGGCCGGGCTACTGCGGCCCGTACTGCGCGCCACTTGTGGACGCACAGCACTAATTAGCAGTAAGATATGGTGTAGCATAGTGGTTGCGAAAGCTCATGTCGGCTTCCTTTCCGGCCTACTCGCGTCGCGCTTCCGACTGAGCGTCGGAACCCCTCGCTCCTTGAGGCCGGAGGCTCCGCCTCGAAAACTGCTGATCCTTGTTCCTCTGTGAAACTGGCGCTTCCTTGCCAACAGACACCAGTCGACATCGCTTCCCCCCGTGAGAAACTGTTATGTATCACAGTGTACTACTGCGTACACATGCCATCAATCAGTGCTCGAGTTCCCGATGATGATGAAGAGGAGCTTGAAGCGGTGAGTGAGCTATTAGAGGAAGATAAGAGTACAGTCATTCGCAAAGCACTCTCGGAGGGTCTCTCATCCATCCGTCGACGTGTCGCTATTGAACGGTACCAAAGTGGTGAGCTCTCGGTTAATGAGGCGGCCCGACTTGCCGGTGTGAGTCTCGCAGAATGGCTCGAGATCGCCCGTGAACACAATCTCACAACCCAACTGTCTCCGGAGGATATCGAATCAGACGCTGCTGCTGCGCGTGACCTGTGACGCGAATTTTTCTCGATGCGACGACGCTTATCGCACTCGGTACCATCGGTGAACTCAAACAGCTTACGAGCTTTACTGGTGAGCTTGTTATCCTTCCCACAGTCCAAAATGAAATCACAACGGAACCGGCGCAGACAAATGTGAATCGGTTTATCGACCAGTATGCGGTTGAGACAACCGATCCAGCTGTTCAAGACCGAGTACAGCAAGCCAAAGAGGTCCTTGCTGAAAAAGAACAGAATGGAGATGTCTCTCTGATTGCCGCTGTCTTGGCCTATACTGCGGAGGATCGACCGGTCGGTGTCGTCTCAGATGACCAGCGTGTTCGGACTACAGCTCGTGGACTCGGGGCGACAGTCACTGGAACGGTTGGTGTCATTGTCCGGGCTGTGGAGGAAGGACTTGATCGCGAAGACGCGTACACTCTAATAAACCAGATTGACTCCCATGGGCTTCACATGACTGGGGATCTCCGCGAGAAGGCCTACTCGCTCATCGATAACGCCGCTGAATCGACGTGATAACGCTCGCGACACTGATTACGGGTTCGGGTGATATCCTCCCTTAGCGTAAGCGACGACGTTCTCCTCACCGCATTTGGGAGATTTTCTGATCTACGACACGACTTGTTCTCGCGGTACAAAACATCCGCTCTCGGGGCCGGATAACAACGAACACAGATAGTCGTCAGGAAATTATTCCTTGAAGTAAGAATTATATCTGCGGCCTCGAAAGGACACGTATGCCCGACACACCGTCCACGGACGGGCCTCGCTCTTTCGATGACCCGTTTAGTGGGGACGACATCGAACAGCGTATTTATGGAACTATCCTCCAGACTCGGGAACCAGCGACAGCGAGTGCTATCGCCGAGCGAGTAGAGTGCGACCCGAAAACCGCCCGGAAGTATCTCAGCTGGTTCGCGGATCTCGGAATCGCCACACGCAATGACGGTCATCCAACCACCTATGAACGCAACGACGCATACTTCGAGTGGCGACACATCAACCAGCTCGCCGCAGACCACTCGGTGGAAGAACTACAGGAACGCGTTCGTGATCTGACAGCACAAATTGCTGAGTACGAGGACGCGTACGATGCCGCAACACCGGCTGCGGTTGACGCCGTGGCTATCGCGGAGGCGAGTGACAAACGAACGATCGACGCCGTGTACAGTGACCTCGCAGACTGGGCAACCGCACGGGAAGAACGCGAACGCTACGAACGCGCTCGCCAGCAACGTGCTGGCGCCGACGGCGAACAGGCTTCTGGGTAGCTCGCTCGATGGTGCCACCAACAGGCGACGGTGGGAGCCCTGCTCCCATCGATCGCCCAATCCTCGAGTTCTTCCAGACGCGTCTCCGAGCGACACAGCAAGTCGAACGAGCGACCATCACAGACGCCAGTGGCCACCTCGAACTTCATGTCACATTCGTGTCGTCGTACTATCCAGCGACCGTCAGCGAGGCGACCCTAACGATTCGCTGGTACACAAATGACGAGTTCAAGATTCAGTATCGAGAGACGCACCCCGAGAGCGCCTGGGAATGCCGGTGGGACCGCCATCCGAATCCCCACAACACACGAATCCACTTCCATCCCCCGCCCACCGCCCCGACGCCCGGTAACGACGCCTCTTGGCCGACCGACCACCGCGACGTGCTGTCGCTCGTCCTTGACGGGATCGAAGAGCGGATCTCGGCTCTCTGGCACGACTAGTGAGTGCTCCGCTACGCATTGGCGGTGGCGCTATCGGCGTCGTCGCGATCGATGAGCGGATAACCACAGAAGAGAAAACTTACTCCCAGATCGTCTTGTAGCCGGCGTCGCCAATAACACCGTCAGTCGTGAGGATGGCATCAGTCTCCTGTGCGCGGTGACTAGCGACGATCAGGCCGTCGTGGATGCTGAACTCACCAAGCAGTTGGGCGTATTCTGCCAGCTCCGCATCACCGACGGGCGCAACCGAGATTGGCCCGTTTCCAACCAACGCCTGACGGGCGTCCTCCGGTGTCCCCGTGAGAGAGATGCCCCGAACGTCCTTGTCGCGGGACACCGAGTACAGCACTTCAGCGATCGCCGTACTCGGTGTCTCGATGACCGTTTCCCCGGCTTCAGCTTCAGCGAACACCTGGTCAGCCTCTCGCGGGAGCGCGTCGACGAGATAGACTAGCAGCGAGACGGCGTCAGCAGTGTATGCTGCCATTTCAGGCTTCCTCGTAGTTCCGATCACGGCGATCCCGGACGCGCTGGCCCAACTCCTCGGCGATCTCCTCGCGCTTCGCATCCGAGGTGTCGTCAGGAACGAGCATCCCGCGTCCGCCGGTACGAGTACGCTTTTTCACCACGATCCCCTCGTCAGTGTCCATCCAGACGACCTCGTCACCGGGATTTAGGTCGTACTTCTCGCGGAGTTCGTGAGGGATCGTCGCTTGGCCCTTCTCTGTGACACGGGTAGACTTACTCATACGCAGTAATACTAGTCGTAATACCTTTTGTCTTGCGGAGGGTGAATCGCCTCGGGGTCAAGCCCCGAGGCTTCCCGTTTCCACGACATGACTTGCAGACACGGACTCGAAGTGAGTCGTGTCCGTAGCGGTCACAGTCTCCACGGGCGTGTCTTCGGGCCATCCCAGCCCTAATTCAGCAAAGCCTCTCTGTAAGACGTTCATCGCCGCATTCGCGTCCCTGTCCGTCTCAAATCCACACGACGGACAGGAGTGTTCCCTGACCCAGATGGGTTTCGCTGACTCCACACCGCACGACGCGCATTCTTTGCTCGTGCCTCGGGCTTCGACCTGCACGACGTGACTGCCGTACAATTCTGCTTTGTATTCGAGCAGGGTGATGAACTGTCGCCACGCCGCATCCTGCTTGTTTCGAGTGTTGTGCGACTGTTCAAGCATCTCCTTCACGTTCAGGTCTTCGACGAATACGGCGTCGTACTCGCGGACGAGCCATGTCGTTATCTTATGCTGGTAGTCCAGCACCTTCCGGCGAATTCGACGCTTGAGTTTGGCAACTTCGACTCGTTGTTTCTCGTAGTTGTTCGACCCCTTCTCCTTCCGAGATAACTTACGCTGTTCGCGTCCGAGTCGCTCGTAGTCGTCTTCGAGGTCGAGCCAATCCACGGTTTTGCCGTCGCTAGTGTGGATGTAGTTGAGTATTCCGAGGTCGATGCCGACGCTGTTGCTCGCGTCCAGCGATTCCACGTCGGGTTTCTCGGGGAGATCGGCGTCGTCGGTTTCGAGGCCGAAGGAGACGAACCACTCGCCAGTCGTCTCCTTCTTGAACGTGACCTCTTTGATGGTGGCGTGGCCGGGAATCGGGCGGTGGTAACGAATCTTCACCCAACCGATTTTGCTGAAGCGGACGTACGCGAACCTGTCTTGGCCCCTCTTTTCATCGAGGTCGAAACCAGACTGGTTGTACGTGACGCTTCGATAATCGGTGGGTGCTTGCCGTTTGAGCCGACCAACGTTGTATCCCCTCTCCTTCTTCTTGCGAAGGTTCGAGAGGTTCCGATAGAAGCGTGCGACGGTGGCTTGGGCGGCCTTCGAGTGTAGTTTACCGAAGACAGGCCACTTTCGCTTCCAGCCGGGAAGTTTGTTGTTCTGGTCGTACTCACTCGGCTTATTGTCTTCCGGGGCTTGTTCGTAGTCCCAGCGGACGTGGTTGTAGAGCTGGCGATGAACATCCAGATGGTGTTCCAGTCCAGCCGCTACCTTTTGTGTCGGGTAAGCGTGGTAGCGGTGACTGTGTTCCATCGCTGTCTATTGATTAGTGATGTGTTCATTTAGTGGTTTGTATCACGAGTTGTCGGCTTCATCCCCGAGATCAAGCCTCGGGGTATTCGCCTTGTCCGCCGATAAAGTACGGCTTGGCGGAATTCTTTTCTGATGATGCGATGTGAATCCTCGTATGGAACCGAATGCTGATCAGTCACAGATACGCTCTGCTCTCAAGGATGTGGTCTGTGCTGATCCGGATGTCGTCTTCACCGTTGTATTCGGATCACAGCTTTCGGGAACGGCTACGCATTCATCAGATTTTGATATCGCTGTCAAGTTCACAACAGACTGTTCTGAACGGGACCGGTTCAAAAGCGGTGTGTACTCTCTGGTGAGCTCCAACACGAGGAGTTCCCATTCATCGACGTTTCCGATATTGACTCGCTCCCGCTAGATGTCGCACACGACGCGGTAAATGGCGACCTGCTCTGTGTCGATAAACGGGCCTTCGAGCAGTTCAAGACAGATATTGAGGCGGAATTTGACGAGCAACGTGAGACGCTTCGCCGGCACCAGCGGACGGTCATCGATCGGATAGCGGAGGATGGATTGCGTGATTGACGAGCGGATCGTCTCGGTCAAACTCGAACAGATCGAACAGTACTACAGCGAGCTCAACGCGAAACGGGAGACACTGTCTCGCCAAGAGTTCCTCTCGAGTACAACCGAGCAACGTGCTATTGAACGGATGTTCGAAAACGCGATTCAAGCGTGTGCTGACCTCGCTCAACACGTCGCCTCACGCGAGTTCGAATTTGACGGGACGACATCCAAAGGCGCAATTCGAGTACTTGATCGTGAGGGGGTGATCGACGAAGAGGCGGCTGATACTCTCGTCGCCGCGATCGGCTTTCGAAATGTGCTTGCACACGAGTACAGGTGAACCTTTTTGATGACATCAGGAGACATTCGCATATGGGCAGACTCGGTACGCAGTCGACGACCGCGGATCGACAGTTTGCGCTCGCCTGGGTCGGTATGGGGGGCGTGATGTCGCTGGCTGTCGCCACGATCGATTTTTTGCCGCTCCCGTTAGAGGCGGTGTATGTATTCGCGGCTGGCGTCGTGCTTCGTGAGGCCCTTGGTCTTGCGTATTGGGTCCTGCAGAATTGACATTTTTCCCGCCTGAAGGTGGAGGAATCCCGAGTGTTAGGATATTAGGGTTTATACACCGCTTCAGCGTGGATTATCCTCATCAAGTACGGCGGCAAAGTTCTCAAGGAGTTCCCGTGATGATCTCTCATCGGCACGTGACGAGAGTGGTGCTTCCCAGCATTCAATCTCGAGTGTGTGCGCATTCGATATCGGCTCCGGCTCGGTTGTCACATTTAAGATCCCGGTGTGATAGATGGCAAGTAGTCGCTGATCATGGACAGTGACGTAATCGATGCCAACCCGACTCAGGACTGCTGGAATGTCAGTGGATCCTGATAGCGATACGGAGGCGCTTGGAGACGCCGATTCGTACATACCGTGGCTTGGTCCATCGCACCAATAAAGACCCGTTTCGGAAAGGTTCCGTATACAGTATTTGACCACAAGTCGTGACTGATCTTTATCTTGGTCACCACTACTGAATGTTCCCTTGTTCGCTGACGGATGCAATCTTATCAAGGGTCACTACATCGCACTCACTGAGCAGACCGAGTACAGCTGGATACACAGTGAGAACGCAACCCATGGGATGGCAGCCCGGGCCGCATCGATCTGTCCTCGAACAGTGGTCAGGCAGGTTACCGGGCGGTCAACAGAGGGCAGGTCGAAGGGAGGGAACGGGTTTGGTGGTGGGGGGAGAGAACCTGTTCGCAACAGGGACCAATAGTCCCTACTGATAAGTTGGGAGTCATCTATTGAATTGGTTTTGATTTCTCCCAGATTGCTACGAATTACCACTTTCTATGAAACCACATATACTGGGACGGCACTGTTGAATTCCTCAACAGGAGATGTATTTTGACCCGGTTGCGGTCGATACAGGGGACTCACGAATCGTTTATTGTACGATGTGGTGCCGTTGTCCGCAGAAAATTAACTCGGGAATCTACTGATAAAACCGGACTGCGGGCTACTGTCGAGGACCGGATTAATGGTGAAGCTCTGATTTGAATTCGATGGTAGTAATTTCGAATCGTGCACCGTTTCGAGCTTCCTCTTGAAGCTCGATATCCCACCCGTGGTTGTCCACGATCTGTTCGACAATATCTAAGCCGTAGCCCGTGTTGGCTGACTTCGTTGTGTATCCGGATTCGAAAATCTTCGAGTGCTTCTCCTCTGGAATTCCCGGGCCGTCGTCTTCAATATAGACCCCTCGATCAAACGTTCCGACGGAGATCGTTACATCCCCTTCGCTGTGTTCGACCGCATTATCGAACAAGTTTTCGAACACGCGTTGGAGTCGATTTTTATCGGCCTCAAACTCTTTCGATCCGTCAATCGCTAATGCCGCACTCTCTGTTTCAGTCATCGACCAAGCTTGTGTTGCCACATCTCTGAGAGATACCTGTTCGGGATTTCGAGGCCTAGTTTCCTGTTCTGTCATCGTGAGTATCTGCTTGACGAGGACATCGACACGATCGAGGGCATCCTCTATTTTTTCGAGATATTGGTCCTCGTCAGTCTCGCGGTAGAGTGCCATCGAGTTTGATGCCACTTGAAGTGGATTTTTGATATCGTGTGAAAGTGCCTGATGCATCTCTGTTAACCGCTCGTTTTGGGTTTCAATTTGCTTTTGATGCTTTTTATAATCAGAAATATCGCGGCCGTTAACTACGAAACCATTTATGAACTCGTCATCGAACATATTTGTTCCACGCGTTTCGAACGGGACGAGTTCTCCATTCTTCTTTTCCCAGTGGTGTTCAATCACCGGTTCACTCTCTGGATGTTCAATCGCTCTATAGAACTCATTCATTGCGTTTTCACGATCTTCCGGTGGCATGAAGCCGAACGCAACTTCGCCAATAATCTCGTGTTGCTCGTAGCCGAGAAGATCCTCACACACCGGCGAAATATATCGAAATTCAGCGTTCTCGTTGACGATCCCGAGAACGTCCGAAGAGTTTGTGACCAATTTACTGAACTTCTCTTGGGAGCGCTCAAGCTGTTTGGACTTTCTGTGTCTTTCGACCGAATTAACGATTCGATTCGCTAATAAAGAGAATTGGCTAGTGTCCGATTTCTTTTGTAGATAATCCGTCACTCCACGCGAAATCGCCTCGCTTGCTATTTGTTCACTTCCTTTTCCAGTGAACAGGATGAACGGGATGTCAGATTCCTCTCTGATTCGTTCTAGGAATTCAAGACCATCCAGACCGGGCATCTCATAGTCACTGACAATCGCATCTACCTCATGTTCCACAACGTAAGAGAGCCCACCCTTTGCGCAATTAACCGTTTCCACGGCGAATTCGTCACGTTCTCTTTTGAGAAACGTAGCGGTGAGATCCAGTAGTTGCATATCATCGTCAACCAACAGGACGGTTATCTGCTGCTGAATGCTGTCCAAGTTGAATACTGGTGTTCTGGTATCATCGACGTCGTTGATTTCACCAATCTCAGTCATTATTATGCCTCCGTAGTACAAGAGTAAAGTAGGGTACTAGAACATCTATCGCCTGTTGGTGATGTTCTTTTGTATTCATATCATGGAGTTCAGCAGCGAGCGCGTATCGCATCGGCTCCGGTCCAGGACCCGCCTGTCCGTATCTGGGCTTATCGGGATAGTCTGGGTCTTGAAGCGCTGCACGGAGTTCGTATATCTGGGCTTTTTGATACGGTGTCCAGTAATCTGCCCCCATTTTGTGATTGCGCCAAGCTTCAGTTTTCTTAATCGCATATCGTTGGTCAGAGCCAGTCGTTGCCGCTCGTTTCCGGAGGTTTTCTCGCACCGCAGTGTAATCCGCATCTCTTATTCGTTCTGGATTTATGGCACCATTTTGCATGCAATCTAGTTCGATATTATCTTTTTCCCAGAGTGCATCAACATATGCCGACGATGCTAGTTCCACTTCTTTTGATGTGAGATATGGAAATAGCAGCTGGTCCACTCTTTTACAGTATTTCATTGCATCATTTTTCATTCCTTTGTCATTTGCGATAAAAACCTCGCCGAAATTTTCGGCTGCTTTCCGGGCCGTCTGTAGGATCTCTTTAGCTCTTGGTTCACCAACCGACTGACTATACTTAGTGTCAGCAAGGTCATCCATAGAATTGATATAATTCTATCCCACTCAGCACTTATATTTTATGGAATATTAATATTCAAATGAACTGTTAAAAATAAGTTACATTCATTGTACAGCGAATGTTGGCTTCCTTCTCCCCCATAGTGAGGCGGAAGATCCGCTTCTGGTTTCAAACACACTGCTGACCGTACGGGTAGCGTTTAGATAAATTGATTCCATGCGAAGGCGAACGCTTGTAACCAATTTTCGGCGGTGCTCAATTTGATATGGCTAAAAGCATTT
>NZ_NHPG01000027.1:0-1464 GCF_002252965.1 Halorubrum sp. Ea1 | reverse complement strand
TCGTCGACACGGGCCGCGTCTACCCCGTCGTGACGTTCTTCGGGTCCGGCACCCAGGTCTACCCGGACATCGATTCGGTCACCGACCTCGGCTACCCGGAGATCGACTTCGTCGGCGGCGTCTGGCGCGGCATGTACGGCCCGCCGGAGATGGACCAGGAGATCGCCGACTTCTACGCCGAAGCGCTGGAAGAGACCGTCAACAGCGAGCCCGTGCAGGAGTGGAGCAACGAAACGGGGAACCCGGTCGTGTACGAGGGCCCGGAGGTCGCCGAGCAGAACTTCGCGGACGCCTTCACGCAGTACGAGGAGCTCGAAATCCTCGAACTCGTCAACGAAAACCAGCCCTGAATCGATCGCGGCGCGACCGGCGCGTCGAACTCAATTTATTTATAGTTGGAGTCCAGCGGATCAGATAATACTGTCATGGTCAATTACTCAAAACGACTTGAAGGAATCACGGCGGAACACGTCTTACTCGTAACGCTGCTCGGGCTGTCCGTAGTGTTCTACGTCGACCCGATAATCAAGGATTACCCGGAGAACGCGACGATCTTTCCGCAGTTGATGGCACAGGTCGTCGGGATCGGATCGTTCCTCCTCCTCATACAGAACTACCTCCCGGGACCGCTCCAGAAGTTCGTCGCCCAGGAAGTGAGTATGACGGAGAGCTTCGAGGAGGGCCAAACCGAAGGTGTCGGCGCCATCGAGGACGCCGAGGAGGACGAGGGCTCCACGGACGTCGCGGACACCGCCGTCGACGAGAGGTATCTCGATACCGACGATGACGACGATACCGAGGGCGTCCGGGCGAAAGACCTCCCGCTCCATCAGAAGTGGGGCATCGACATCAACAACACCGTTATCATGATCGTCTTCTCGAGCATCTACTTCGCGCTCGGGTGGGCGGTCGGGTTCCTCTACGTGACGCCGCTGTTCGTCTTCGCGTACACCACGTGGTTCAGAGTGAGACCGCTCAAGTCGGCGTTCCTCGCCGTGCTCGCGACGGTCATCGTGTACGGGTTCATCGTCTTCCTGCTCATGCCGTTCGATCAGGGAGCGATCGTGTTCACGGAGGGGCTCTGAATGGCGGTCGCAAGTCTGGTCGAGGGGATACAGATCGCGGTCAGCTGGCCGGTCATCGGCTGGATGGCCGCCGGGCTGCTCGCGGGGATCGNNCGCGCTCGCGATCGCGACGACGGCCTCCGCGTTTAACGGGTTCATCGCCGCGATCCTGTTAGTCCTCATCTCCCCGATCCTCATCGAGGTCGTCCTCCTGTTCGGATCGGTGGAGTACTTCCTCCTCGCGATCCTCGGGATCTCGCTCATCACGATCGTCGCGGACGGGTCGATCGTGAAGGGGATCGTCGCGGGCGCGTTCGGCTTTATGATCTCGACGATGGGCATCGCCATCATGGCGCCGACGCCGCGCTACGCGTTCGGCCAGCTCGCGCTGTACGACGGG
>NZ_NHPG01000114.1:0-11554 GCF_002252965.1 Halorubrum sp. Ea1 | reverse complement strand
CCTCCAGCCCCGCCGCCAGCCCCGGCCCGAGGTCGTAGGTGTCCCGGACCGTCTGCGCGAGCACGCCGTCGCGGTCGAAGACGACGTAGACGGCGACGAAGTCGTGGGCGACGGGCCGCAGGACGAACACCTCCCGCGGGTCGTCGTCCTCGCGGGACTCGTTGACGCGGGCGACGAGCGGCTCGANNGCCGCCGGGCGCGTCGGCGAACAGGTACAGCGCGCCGTTCGGCTCGCCGTCGTTCGACCGGGTCGTGATCGAGCCGACGGCCTCGCCCTCGGCGCGGATCTGGTCCCACGTCTCGACCGCCGCCTCGAACATCCCCTCGACGTCGTCGGCGAACCGGAACCGGCTCTCGCGGACGACCTCGACGTCGACGAACCGCGCCGACGCGTCCGTCCACGCCAGCGTCGCGTCGACGACGTGGCCGGGCTCCAGCGACGCCACGCGCTCAGCGATCTCCCCCTCGTACCCCTCCGCGGTCGCGTACAGGGGGTCGAACTGCTCTTCGGCGTCCGGCGCGGTCGGATTGATCCGCCCGTCCGGGAGCTCGACGAGGACGAACTCCTCGGGGGCGTCGGCGGCGGCGACACCGTCGACATCGGAACCGTCCTCGATGTCCGGTCGCGGCCGCCGGTCGTGCACGCGGAACCGGCCGCTCGTCGTCGGGTCCATACGTGTGGATCGGTCGGCGGGCGGATAAGCGGGTCGGACCGGACCGTCGGCGACGTCCCGCGCGAGGGTCGAACCGGGTCCGTCCCGGTGGCGGATCCGTGTCGTTATGGGGCGGGCGACCCTACGGATACGGTAATGGGGATCCTCGAGGACAAGTCGAACGCCCGCCTGTTCTACAAGTACCTCTCGAAGGTGTACGACCAGGTCAACCGCTTCAACTGGACCGAGGAGATGCGGACGGAGGCGCTCTCCTGGCTGGAGTTCGGCGACGACCCGAAAGTGCTCGACGTGGGGTGTGGCACCGGGTTCGGCACGCAGGGACTGCTGGAACACGCCGACGACGTCCACGGGCTCGACCAGAGCGTGCACCAGATGGAGAAGGCGTTCGAGAAGTTCGGCAAGCGCGACCGAGTGAACTTCTACCGCGGTGACGCGGAGCGGCTCCCCTTCCGCGACGACACGTTCGACGTCGTCTGGTCGTCGGGCTCGATCGAGTACTGGCCGAATCCCGTCGAGGGGCTTCGGGAACTGCGCCGCGTCGCGAAGCCCGGGGGGCAGGTGCTCGTCGTCGGTCCGGACTACCCGCACAACCCCGTCCTCCAGCGGATCGCCGACGCGATCATGCTCTTCTACGACGAGGAGGAGGCCGATCGGATGTTCGAGGCCGCGGGCTACGAGGCGTTCGAACACCACATCCAGCGAGCGACGCCGCGGAGCCCCCGAGCGATCACGACGGTCGCCCGGGTCCCCGAGGAGTAGCGCGCGGAGCGAGCGACGCCGTCGCTCTACTATCCAGGCTCCACGACCGCCTCTAGCGCCGCGACCGGCCGTCCGCCGACCGATATCTCGACGGCGATCGTCCGTCCCGGTTCGAGGGCCGGGTCGTTTGTCCCCGCGATCCGGAACGACGCCGATTCGCCGACGGACCAGTCGCCGTCGCTGGCAGCGTTGAAGGCGCCGGTCGGTCCCGGCCGGAAGCCGGCCGCAGAAAAGAACGGCACCGGCGGCTGGCGGGCGAGCGGCTCGCCGTCGACGCTGACGCGCACGTCCAGTTCGCTCGCGTCGAGCGCGTCGCCGCCGCGGTGCGTGACCGTGACCCGATCGCCGGCCGCCGACAGCGACAGTGACGCCGTCGGCGCGGGCTCGACGGGCTCGGCGGGAGCGGCGAGCGCAGCGGTGACGACGCCGCCCGCGAGGACGACGGTGATCGCGAGCAGCAGGACGCCGGCGACCGGGGCGAGCGCCCGATCGGAGCGGTAAGCGTCGCCAGCGGCGTTCCGGTTCGAAGACGGACCCGGGTGGGTCGGTGAGCGGTCGGGGAGCACGGGGCGGCTGGCCGCGGCATCAGCTAAAAACGTCCGGACGGAAGCCGACGGGCGAGGGGACCGGTTCATCGCCTCTTCGACCCGGTCGTCCCGTCGGACGAGGAGGCGACGGACGGGGACGCGGCGAGCGCCAGCACCGCGGCCGCGGTGGCGAGATTCAGCGCCCGCGTGGGGCGGGCGAACCCGAGGGCCGTCTCGGCGGCCACCCAGAGCGCCAGCGCGACACCGACCGCTACGGCCGCGGCCCGCCCCCACGAGCGGTCCGCGTGGAGCCCGTATCCGGCGAGGACCGGACAGACGCCGAACAGCGCGACGAGCAGGGCTCCGGGGAGCAGGAAGTCGTCGACTGGCGTCGGGGCGAGCGGGGCCGGCGACGCGTCCACGAGCGCGCCGGAGGGGTCGACAACGAGCGCGGCCCCGCCGGCGAGCGCGCGTGCCGCGAGCTGGCCGAGCGCCGCGAGGAGCGCCCAGTGGGAGAGTGACCGGCCGCGCAGGCGCATGGAGAGGGATGGGTGCGGGACCGACAAGAGCACCGCGACGAATTCCGGAGGTCTTGGAACGCCCAACCCTGGAACACCCGACTGAAGTCGCGTCCGCGGGCTCGGGCGCGCCGGCGACAGCACGCGGCTGCGCTACTCGTCGTCGACGAGCCGGGGCGTCGAGATCGGTCGGAGGTCGTCGACGACGACGACGCGGGGCTCGTCGACGACGGTGATGCGGTACGGCTCCGCCGGCGAGAGGGTCCTGACGACCCCGTCGGCGTCCGTGGTGCCGATCGTCCGGCTGTCGCCGTCTCCGACGCTCTTCGTCACGGTGACGTCGGGAGCGGGGTCGCCTGTCTCCTCGTCGAGGACGGTCACCGTCACCGGGCCGCCGGCGTAGCTCCGTTCGACGGTTACGTTGAAGCCGTCACCGGCCTCGGAGGCACGCTCGGTGTCGGGGAAGGCGCTGAGGTTGATCCGCTGGTGCTCGACGAACACCTGCTCCGTCCCGCCGCTGACGAAGGCGCGGAGCAACCCGTACTCGTGCGGGATAGTGATCCGCTGGACCGCGCCGGCCCCGAACGCGTCTGGCTCCCGGAGCGCCGCCGTCTCGGGGTACGCGGCCGTGGTCACGTTGATCGCCTCGTCGTTGCTGATCGCGCCGCCGCCGCGGCCCCAGCGGTCGTTTCTGAACGTCTCGCGAACGTACTCGCCGTCGACGATCGTCGCCAGCGTGACCGAGCTCGGCGTCGATTCGACGTAGATCTCCGCGGCCGAGCGGTCGCCGCGGGCGGTCGAGAGCGCGAGGTCGCGGACGGGGCCGTTGTACACCTGGAGCGCGACCTGAAGCTCGTCGAGCCGGGTCGGGGAACTGAAGCCGTCGGTCTCCTCCGCGAGCGCGTCGATCGCCTCGAGCCGCCCGTCGTACTCCCGGGCAGTGGCGGAGATACGGACGAGTTCGTCGAGGAGTTCCCGGTCGGAGAGGTTGCCGGAGGCGTGCGCCTGGAACGCCTTCGACTGGCGGCTGTGGAGGCTCACCTCGTTGCGCTCGACGCGGCTGAGTGCGGCGAGGATGAGCCGCTGTCGCTCGGTGCTGGTCTGGGCGTTCTCGATCCGGTCGACGATCGCCTCGGTCTCCACGGCGGCCCCGGCGTCGGCGACCGAGAAGGAGAGCGCCGGGCCGAGGTTCGCGCCGCGAAAGCCGCTGCCTCTCCGGGAGTCGGCGTCGGTCGGCGCCGAGAGCGTGCGGAACGTGAGGTTCGACTCGTCGATCTGCGAGGGGCCGGTCTGGGGCCGGGGCGGGTCGATCGGGCCGTCCGCGTTCGGCCTGACGGGGTCGAGCGCGATCGAGTCCGGTGCCTCGACGGCCGCCGGGGACTCGGAGACGGCGGCCGCTGGCGACATCGTCCCCGCGACCGGGACGACCAGCAGCAACACCGCGACGAAGACCGAGAGGGCTCTCATCACGCATGAGTTCACCTCCTGATATAAAAAATCCACCTCGACGACCCAGCGCGAGTCCGTGACGCCGACGCCGGCCGGCGACCGTCGCGGACGGCGAGTCTATCGCGGACCGCCCGTTACGCCGACGCAAACCGGTTATGGAAAGCGTTTTGCCCGGGCCACGAGAGAACTGACGTGCATGCGGAATCCCCCGTCTCGCGTCCTCCTCGTCTCGCTGTTCGCCCTCCTCCTCGTCGGCGGCGGGGTCGCGCCGATCGCCGGAGACGCGGTCGCGACCTCGCCGTCGCCCGCGCTCGACGCGGCGGCCCCGCACGGACAGCCGAGCGACGTCTCCCTTGCGTCGCCGAGCGTCGAGGCCGTCGCGGGTCCCGTCGGACAGATCGAGTCTGACTTCGACCCGAACACGGCGACGCGGATCCGGATCGAGCCGACGCCGGACCGCGACGCGCGGTGGGAGGTGTCGGTCAGGTACGCGCTCGCCGACGAGACGGAGGTCAGGGCGTTCGAGACCGCCGGACAACGGTTCCTCGACGGCGAGGTGGGCCCCGGCCCGGCGCTGTTCGAGGGGCTCGCGCGGGAGGCGAGTCGGAACGTGGACCGGACGATGCGGATCGAGAGCGTCGACCGCGAGGTGATCGTCCACGAGGACCCGTCCGAGTTCGACGTCGGCGAAGAGGGGACGGCCGCCGTCGGCGAACTCCGCCTGACGTTCGTCTGGACGGAGTTCCTCGGGGCCGACGGCGAGAACCTCGTGGTGGGCGACGCGCTGACGACGCCCGAGGGAACGTGGCTCCGGTCGCTCGGTGAGGGGCAGACGCTGGAGATCGCGACGCCGGACGGGTACGCCGTCACGGGAACGCCCGGATCGACCGTCCAGATACGCGACAACGCCGTGACGATCGAGGGTCCGCGCACGTTCGGCGAGGACGAGCGGGTCGCCGTCGTCTACGCGCCGGCGGGCACCACGGGGCCGCCGTGGGAGATGTTGACCGCGGCGATCCTCGTCGCCGCGCTGCTCATCGCGGGAAGCGTCGTCGCCTATCGGCGGATGGGAGACAACGACGCCGGCGGGGCGACCGCGAACGGTTCGAACGGCGATGGCGTCTCTCGGGCGACGACCGCGGACGACGACGCGAGTTCGGGTGCGGCCGCCGCCGGTCCCATCGGCGGGGAGAACGGCGACGCGGCGACGGAGGCGGAGCCCGAAGAGGACCTCTCGCTGCTCTCGGACGAGGAGCGAGTCGAGCGGCTCCTGACAGACAACGGCGGGCGGATGCGACAGGCCGACATCGTCGCGGAGACCGGCTGGTCCGACGCGAAGGTCTCGCAGCTGCTGTCGGCGATGGCCGACGAGGGGCGCGTCGAGAAGCTCCGATTGGGCCGCGAGAACCTGATCTCGCTGCCCGACGACGCTGACGTCGACGGCGGCGACGGGGGCGACGACGGCGGCGGCGCGGACGACGACAGCGCGAACGACGACGACGGTCACGTCGACCGCAACAGGCGGTAGGGAAGCCGTCGCTCGGTCCGCTCCGGGGGTCCGGGCGAAGCCAACTCTTCGCGGCGAGTGAGGTGTTCCGAAAACCCTTACACGGCGAGCGACCCAGTGACTATCATGAAAGTTCTGGTGACCGTCAAGGAGGTCGCTGAGGCCGACGACGACTTCTCGATCGAGGGAACAGACATCGCGGAGTCCGACCTCGAGTACGACCTCAACGAGTGGGACGACTACGCGGTCGAGGCCGCGGTCCAGCTGGCCGAGGCCGGTATCGCAGACGAAGTCGTCACCGTCACGATCGGGCCGGAGCGGGCCGATGAGACGATCCGTATGGCGCTCGCGAAGGGCGCCGACCGGGCGGTCCGCGTCTGGGACGACGCCTTCGAGGGCGGGTTCGCCGACGTGGCCGCGAAGGTCTCGACGATCGAGGCCGTCGTCGAGGCCGAGGATCCGGACCTCGTGCTCGGCGGCGTGCAGGCCGCCGACACCGGGTTCGGCGCGACCGGCGTCGCGCTCGCCGAGCGGATCGGCTTCGAGCACGCCGCGGTCGTCAACGACCTCGAGGTCGACGCGGACGCGGACGTCGCCCACGTCCACCGCGAGCTCGAGGGCGGCGTCGAGGAGCTGACCGACGTCGACCTCCCCGCCGTGTTGACGGTCCAGACCGGACTCAACGAGCCGCGCTACGCGAGCCTGCGCGGCATCCGGCAGGCCCAGCGCAAGGAGATCGACGCGAAGGACCTCGCCGACTTGGGACTGACCGCCGAGGACGTCGAGAGCGCGCTCGCGATCACGTCGATGTACGAGCCGGAGAGCGAGTCCGACGCCGAGATAATCGAGGGCGGCGCGAGCGAGACCGCGGGACGCCTCGCTGAGGTCCTGCGTGACAAGGGGGTGGGCGCGTGATGTCCGACGTGCTCGTCGTCTCGGAGCACCGCCGCGGCGAGCTCCGCGACGCCTCCTACGAGGCGATCACGGCCGGCCGAGAGCTCGCCGACGCCCGCGGCGGCGACCTCCACGTCGCCGTCATCGGCGGCGACGTCGACCGCTTCGCCGAGGACCTGAACCGCGAAGGCGTGGACGCGATCCACGTCGTCGACGACGGGGAGGAGTTCGACCACAACGTCTACCAGGCGGCGATCGCGGCCCTGCTCGATCGGACGGACGCCGGCACGGTCGTGGCGCCGAACTCCGTCAACGGGCTCGACTACGCGCCCGCGGTGGCCGAGGACCGCAGCCTGCCGCTGGTGACTGACGCGATCGGCTTCGAGTACGACGGCGGCCTGACGGTCACCCGCGAGATGTACGGTTCGAAGGTGGAGACGACCGTCGACGTCGACGGCGACCGCCACGTGCTCACGGTCCGGGGCGGCGAGTGGGCGCCCGCGGAGGGCGTCGGCGACGCCGCGATCGAGTCGGTCGACGTCGACCTCCTCGAGTCCGGCGCGCGCGTCACCGGCTTCGAAGAGGTCGGCGGCGGCGACGTCGACATCGCCGACGCCGACGTGCTCGTCTCGGTCGGCCGCGGCATCGAGGAGGAGGAGAACCTGGAGCTCGTCGAGGAGCTCGCCGACGCGCTCGGCGCGACGCTCTCCGCCTCCCGGCCGATCGTCGACAACGGCTGGCTCCCGAAGAACCGGCAGGTCGGGCAGAGCGGGAAGGTCGTCACCCCCGACGTGTACATCGCGGTCGGTATCTCCGGCGCGGTCCAGCACGTCGCCGGGATGAAGGGGTCCGACACCATAATCGCCATCAACACCGACCCGAACGCGCCGATCTTCGACATCGCCGACTACGGCATCGTCGGCGACCTGTTCGAGGTCGTCCCCGAACTCGTCGACGAGTTCGCGTAGGCGGGACCCCCCGTCTCGGCAGCAACGTTCTTTGACTCCGGCGGAGTAGCGGACGGTCAGACGGCGCTCCCGTCGACTCGAAATGATCCCGATCCGCGCGGCCGTCCCGACTACCGAGGAGGCGAGAGCGCTGCTCACCGGGATCCGGCGAGCGGCCGCCGTCGACGTCGAACTCGACGCCGTCGCCGCGGAATTGGGCGACGACGAGCCGGACACGGCACTGCTCGACCTCGTCGCGGCCCCGTTCACGTCCGTCGCCGACGTCGACGAGCGGCTGGCGCGGACCGAGTCGTACCTCCGAGAGCGCGGCGACCGGCGAGCGGTGTTTCTCACGGTGTACAGCCGGATGACGGCGACCGTTCGGACCGCGATCGACGACGGCGCGTTCGTCGACCCCGAGTGGGCCGCGTCGTACCTCGTCGCCTTCGCGGAGCGCTACCGTCGGGCGTTGGTCGCGTTCGAGCGGCGGGCGTTCGAGGCGCTCCCGCGGCCGTGGCTGATGGCCTTCGCCGCCGCGGCCCGGGGCGAGACGCTCGTCGCGCAGGACGCCCTGCTGGGCATCAACGCGCACATCACCTACGACCTCACGTACACGCTCGGCGACGTCGGGATCGACCCCGACCGCGACGCGAAGCGCGAGGACCACGACCGCATAAACGCGGTCCTCGCCCGGCTCGTCCAGACCGCGCAGGACGCGCTCGCCGAGACGTACGCCGCGACCGAGATCGCCGGGATCGACCGGCTGCTGGACCCCCTCGACGACCGGTTGGCGCTGCTCGGGCTGAAGGGGGTCCGCTGGTTCGCCTGGCGGAACGCCGTGTTGCGCGCCGACCTCCCGACGTGGGCCGGCGAGCCGTACGTCGACTGGCGGACCGAGACCGTGTCGACCGGCGCCGCGGCGGCCCTGCTGGCACCTGACGTCGACGCGAGCGCGCGGCTACGTGACGCGGAGACCGACGTCGACGCGGCGGCCGCGTTCCGCGAGGCGGTCCGGCGTCGGACGTAGGAGCGGGCGGGTCCGGCCGCCTCCGCGAGCCGCCGTCGCCGACCCGTTCTCGGTTCGTTTATCACCCCGCCGACCCTCCGATCCGGCATGAGCGAGGCCGACGAGCAGACGGCTGCGACCGCGACCGGCCGGGAGATCTGGATCGAGAAGTACCGGCCGCAGTCGCTCGACGACATCCACGGCCAGGAGGACATCGTCGAACGGCTTCAGAGCTACATCGAACAGGACGACATCCCGCACCTGCTCTTTTCGGGGCCGGCCGGCGTCGGGAAGTGCGTTACCGGTGAGACGCCCGTGTTGACTGACTCCGGAGTGAGGCCGATAGAAGACGTGGTCGGTGACACGGACGGTTTCGGCGAATCCGAAGACGAGATTCGGATCGCGACGATGACCGACCGGAACGATTTCGAGTACGTTGAACCGTCGCACGTGTTCGGAAAGCGTGCCAAGGAACTCGTGGAGGTAACGACTCGTGACGGCACCGAGTTCCGAGTGACTCCGGAACATAAACTCCGGGTCATCACCCACGAGGGGTTCGAGTGGATTCCCGCTGGGGAGCTGTCGGACGGCGATCGGATCGCTCGGCCAAGCCGGCTGCCGACGCCAGCGACTAATCGGACCACTGGACCGACGCTGCGGTGGTACGACGAGATGAACCCGGAGCGGACAGAGGTGACGCTCGATGCCGAGACCGCAGATGACCTGAACCTCGATCGGACGGTCCCCTTGTCAGCGCTTCGTGCGACAGCCGACGGCGTGGACAGTTGGGTGAACGGCGTCGAAGCGATCGAATACGTCAGACAAGGCCGTCGGTCGCGTTCGATTACCCCACCGACGGACGTGACGCCGGAGCTGGCACGATTCGTCGGCCTCGCGATCAGCGAAGCCCATATCGACGGTGGACGGATCAAGTTCTACAACACCGACGACGCACTGCTCGACGCGTTCGATTCGGCCGCACACGACGTGTTCGACGTGGAAACGAGGCGAGGGACGCAAAAAGACGTCCCCTACGTCGCGATCGGTTCCCGAACGCTGACCCACTATCTGGAATCGGTGTTCGACGCGTTCGCGAGCGCGAGCGGCGAGAAGGGGATCGGCTCGAATCTCGTCACAGCCGGGACGGACGCGCGAGCCGCGTTCCTGCGCGCCATGTTCGACGCCGAGGCCCACGTCAGCGCCAACGGGATAATCGAACTGACGCAGCGAAACTCAGGGCACATCACCCTGATTTCGTACCTCCTCACGACGTTCGGTATCTCCACCCGCCGGAAGGAACTCCAGAAGTCTGCGACCAACGGATCTGGTGTCGAACGGACGTGTCACGCGCTGTATATCTCTGGAGCGCGGGAACTGCGACGGTTCAGAGATGCGATCGGATTCACCATCGCTCACAAATCTGATCGGCTTGACGAGCACGCGCAGAAGGAGGCGAACCCCAATTACGACACGATCCCGAGCCAGACCGTTCTTCGGGATCTCTGTCGTCGGCTCGAGATCCCGATCACCGAGCATCTCCCGAAGAGTCTCAACCCGGAGTCGCCCGGAAGAGAGCGCTACTGTTCGGTTCTGGACAGCGTGGTCGACGCCGCAACGAAACAGATCGAAAACACGCAACGGGCGCTCGAACGCCTCGAATCGATCCGACCGGAACTCGAAGCGGCGACGGCCGTCCCGACGACATGGATCGAGAGCCGTGGGGAACTCACTCCGATCGAAACCAGAAAGCAGGTCTCTGAGGTGGTCGGTGCGCGCTCGGATCGCCTCCTGGAATACAGCGACGGTCGCCGGACGCCGCGGGCGAATCGGGTGGTACGAATACTCGGAGAGTTGGATCGACCGGTCGAAGACGTTCAGATCGATCACGTGGAGACCGAACTGAGCGAGTGTATCGATCTGCTCGGCGTGGAGTACGCCGAAGTCGTGGACGGTCTCCAGATAGAGACGCCAGATCTCACGAATCTTCTTCGATCAGACGACTCTACGTTGACGTCGCTTACCCGGCTCGAAACGGTAGCAGATCGCCTCAGGGAGATCGCCACGGATTGGCTATCGTTGGAAACCGTCGAACTCCTTGATAAGGCGTCTCGGATCGCAAACGCCGATCTGCGGTACGACGAGGTAGAAACGGTCGAGAGCGTGGCGGCCGACGAGCGCGTCTACGACCTGACCGTCCCGGGGACGCGAAACTACGTCGCCGGGGAGAATCCGACGGTGATGCATAACACCACCGCCGCCACCGCCATCGCCCGTCAGGTGTACGGCGAGGACAACTGGCGCGGCAACTTCCTCGAACTCAACGCCTCCGACCAGCGCGGCATCGACGTGGTGCGCGACCGAATAAAGGGGTTCGCGCGCTCGTCGTTCGGCGGCGACTTCCGGATCGTGTTTCTCGACGAGGCCGACTCGCTCACGTCTGACGCCCAGTCAGCGCTCCGCCGGACGATGGAGCAGTTCTCCGACAACACGCGCTTCATTCTCTCGTGTAACTACTCGTCGAAGATCATCGACCCGATCCAGTCGCGCTGCGCCGTCTTCCGCTTCTCGCCGCTCTCGGACGCGGCCGTCGCCTCGCAGACGCGCGAGATCGCGGCCGCGGAGGGGATCGAGGTGACCGACGAGGGGGTCGACGCCCTCGTGTACGCGGCCGACGGCGACATGCGCCGCGCGATCAACTCGCTGCAGGCGGCGGCGACGACCGGCGACGTCGTCGACGAGGAGGCGGTGTACGCGATCACGGCCACCGCCCGCCCCGAGGAGATTGAGTCCATGGTGACGAACGCCCTGGAGGGCGACTTCTCGCGGGCCCGGGCCACCCTCGATACCCTCCTCACGGAGACCGGGATGGCCGGCGGCGACGTGATCGACCAGCTCCACCGCTCCGTCTGGGAGTTCGACCTGAGCGAGCGCGAGGCGGTCGCGCTGATGGAGCGGATCGGCGAGGCCGACTACCGGATCGCGGAGGGGGCCAACGAGCAGGTCCAGCTGGAGTCGCTGCTCGCGTCGCTTTCGTTAGAAGAATAGGTCGGTTCCGGTCGCGCCTCGTTCCGATCGCGGCGCGTGAACGCGGTTATGTATACGGGATCGGCGTTGGGAGCGGCGTCCTAATCGTCTCCGAAGCTCCAGCCGCTCGCTTATAAGCGGGTGACACCGGATCGACGATGAACGCCTCCAAAGCCCCAACCCCCCTTTGAATCCCGTCCCGCACAGCGACCGTACCTCACACCTCCCCAGCCTCGCCGATCCGCTCCA
>NZ_NHPG01000106.1:0-5427 GCF_002252965.1 Halorubrum sp. Ea1 | reverse complement strand
ACGACGTCCGACCGCCGGAGAGCGACTCCGCCTCGGCGTCGGCGTCCGGCGGTCGGACGTCGTACTCGTCGATGATCGCCTCCGCGTGCCCCCGCGTCTTCGGCCAGTCGATCCGACCGTTGGAGGCGAGCTCGCGGCCGTGCTGGCTCCCCAACAGTCCGTTCTCGACCAGGTCGAACTCCATCACGAGGCCGCGGTCCTGCCGGTCCTCGGGGATGTACGCCATGCCGGCCTCAATTCGCTGCCGCCGCGAGGCGGTCGTGACGTCCTCGCCGCGGAACCGGATCTCGCCCGCGTCGGGGGTCCGAAGGCCGGTCACCGACTCGACGAGCTCTGACTGCCCGTTGCCGTCCACGCCGGCGATCCCGAACACCTCGCCGGCTCGGACCTCGAACGAGACGCCGTCGACCGCGCGAACCCCGCGCTCGTCCTCGACGACGACGTCCGAGGCCGAGGCGACGACCTCGCCCGTCTCCGCGGTCCCGTGGTCGACGTCCAAGAGGACCTCGCGACCGACCATCAGCTCCGCGAGCTCCTCCTGGCTGGTCGCGTCCGCGTCGACGGTCCCGACCTTCCGTCCGTCTCGGAGGACGGATATCTCGTCGGCCGCGCGCATCGCCTCGCCGAGCTTGTGGGTGATGAAGATGATCGTCTTGCCCTGTGAGGTGAGTTCGGTGAGCACGTCGAACAGCTCGTCAACCTCTTGGGGGGTCAACACGGCGGTCGGCTCGTCGAGGATCAGCGTGTCGGCGCCGCGGTACAGCGCCTTCAGGATCTCGACGCGCTGCTGCTCGCCGACGGAAACGTCCTCGATCCGCGCGTCGGGATCGATGTCGAACCCGTAGCGGTCGGCGAGGTCGACGACGGCCTCGCGCGATCCCGCCCGGTCGACGGCGAGCCCGCCCCACTTCCGCGGCTCGTTGCCGAGCGTGATGTTCTCGGTGACGGTCATCGGGTCGACGAGCATGAAGTGCTGGTGGATCATCCCGATCCCGGCGTCGATCGCGTCCCGCGGCGAGCCGAACTCGCGCGGCTCGCCGTCGAGCCGTACCTCCCCCGACGTCGGTTCGTAGAGGCCGTAAAGAACGTTCATCAGCGTCGTCTTGCCGGCCCCGTTCTCGCCGAGGAGGGCGTGGACGGTGCCGCGCTCGACTTCGAGGTCGACGTCGTCGTTCGCCACGACCCCGGGAAACCGCTTCGTGATCCCGTCGAGGTGGACGGCTGTGGCCATTGGTCTAGTACCCTCTGGTTTGAGGGCGGGTGAATATGTTTGGATATGCTCCGGTCCGGGCGGTACACCGGACCGGAGTACCTGTCCCGAGCGCTACATCTCGGAGGGAACGTCGACGTCGCGCCGCGTTAGACCTCCGATGGGACGTCGATGTCGCCGGCGATGATGTCCTCGCGCGCGGTCGCGACCTCGTCTTGGACGTCGCTGGGGATCTCGGAGCCGAGCTGGTCGCCGTAGACGAGCGCGACGCCCTCGTTGTCGAGGCCCAGCGCGACGTTCGAGCCCCCCGGGAACTCCTCGTCGACGGTCGCGTCGATCGCGTTGTAGACGGCCGTGTCGACGCGCTTGACCATGCTCCCGAGGATGACGTCGGCGTAGTCGGGGCGCGTGACCGACTGGTCGCGGTCGACGCCGATGGCGAACTTCTCCTGCTCCTGCGCGGCCTGGAAGACGCCGGTTCCGGTGTTACCCGAGGCGTGGTAGACGATGTCGGCGCCGCTGTTGTACATCGCGGTCGCCGCCTCGCGACCCGCCGCGGGGTCGTTGAAGCTCCCGGTGTAGTTGACGCTGACGTCGACGTCGTCGCTGCCGGCGGCGACGCCCGCCTCGAAGCCGGCCTGGAACTTCCGGATCAGGTCGGACTCGACGCCGCCGACGAAGCCGACGTTCGTGGAGTCGCCCGCAGTCGAGCCCGCGCCCGCCGAGAAGTCGCGGGTGGTGAGCAGGCTCGCCATCAGGCCCCCGAGGTACGATCCCTCGTGTTCCTTGAACGTGTAGCTCGCGACGTTGTCCGCGTCGACGACCGAGTCGACGATCATGAAGTCCTGGTCCGGGTACGACTCGGACGTGTCTGACAGCGAGTCGGCCTGGAGGAAGCCGATACAGCACACCAGGTCGTAGTCCGGATCGGTCGACTCCGCGAACTGCTGCTGGAACGTGCTGAACTGCGACACCTCGTCCGGCTGCGCCTCCTGGAACGAGATGTCCAGCTCGTCTTCCGCCTGTATCGCCCCCTGCTGGGCCTGGTCGTTGAACGACCCGTCGCCGAGGCCGCCGGTCGCGTACACCATCCCGACGTTCGCCGCCGGGCCGCTCCCGCCGTCCTCGCCGTCGGACCCGTCCTCCGAGTCGTTGCCGTCCATCCCGTCGGAGCCGTCGGACCCGTCAGAACCGTCGTCGGAGCCGTCCGAGCCGTCGTCGCTCGGGCCGCCGCTGCAGCCCGCCAGGCCGATGAGGCCCGCTGCGCTTGCCGCCTTGACGAACCGCCGCCGATCGAGGTCGGATACCATGTCAGGTACAAGGGAGTGGGAACACGGCATAAATTCGTCGCTCTCGGCGCCCGAGAGCGGCCGTTCTCGGAGAAGGACGGAGGCCACGTCGCCGATTCGGTCGATCCGCCCCGCGTTTCAGCACCCCCCGGACGTGTCCGTGGCGGCCGGCGGGTTACGCGTTCTCGACCGCGGCCACCGCCTCGGCGACGACGCGCTCGACGTCGGCGATCAGGTCGGCGACGTCGTCGCTCTCGGCGTACACCCTGACGTACGGCTCCGTGCCCGAGGGACGGACGAGCGTCCACGACGCGTCCGGGAACTCCAGGCGCACCCCGTGGTCGGTGTCCACGGTCGCGCCGGGGAACGCCTCCGGGAGCGCCGTCTCCAGCCGCTCCATCGCGCCGGTCTTGGCGTCGTCCGGGCAGTCGACGCTGGCCTTGCGGTACGGGCGCTCCGTGATCGGCTCGCGCAGGCCGTCGAGCCCCTCGTCGGCGACGAGTCGAGCGATCACGGCCGCCGAGGCGACGCCGTCGATCCACTCGCCGAGGCCGACGTGGATGTGCTTCCACGGCTCCGCGGCGAAGACGACGCGGGTGTCGGTTCCAACTTCTCCGGCGGCGCCCGCCTCTCCGACCGCGCCCGCCTCTCCGAGGGCGCCGGCCTCGGTCGCGTCATTCCGGACCGCGGCGATGCCCTCGTGGAGCGCGCCCAGGCGCACTCGCTCGACGCGCCCGCCCGCCTCGCGGACGCGCTCGTCGATCCGCCCCGAGGCGTTCGGCGTCGTGACGACCACGGGGTCGGCGGCGTCGCTCTCTCGCGTGTACCGCTCCGCGAGCATCGCGAGGACGGTGTCCTCGTGGACGACCTCGCCGTCGGCGTCGACGATGACGATCCGGTCTGCGTCGCCGTCGTGCCCGATCCCGAAGGCGAACCCCTCCGGGTCGTCGTTCCCGTCGCCCTCGCCGCCCTCGGCGTCGTCGTCGCTCACAGTCCGGCGGCCCGGGTCAGCGACGCCCTCGTTGGCGTCGGCCACGAACGCCCGGAGGTCCCGCAGCGTCTCCGGGGTCGGCTTGCTCCCGCGCCCGGGGAAGTGGCCGTCGACGTTCCCGTTGAGCGTGACGACCTCGGCGCCCATCTCGCGGAGCGCGGTCGGTGTCGCCGGCGCGGCCATCCCGTTCCCGCAGTCCACCGCGACCCGGAGCCCGTCGAGCGGGGCGCCGAACCGCTCCGCGTACGCGCGGACGTCGGCGAGGTACCCGTCGAGCGGGTCGACGCGCTCCGCCTCGGTCCACGCGTCCCACGCCGCCGGCGGCGCCTCGCCCGCCACGCGCTCCTCGACGGCGCGCTCGGCCTCGCGGTCGAACTCGCTGCCGTCGCGGAACAGCTTGATCCCGTTGTCGGTCGGCGGGTTGTGCGAGGCGGTGAGCATGACTCCGTACCGCCCCCGCGAGGCGTGCGCGAGCGCCGGCGTCGGGAGCCGCCCCGCGCGCACAACGCGGACGCCGCCCGACGCGAGCCCCGACTCCATCGCCGCCGCGAGCGCGGGCCCGGTCACGCGACCGTCGCGGGCGAGCGCGATTTCGGCGGGGCGCGAGTCGTCCGCCGTCGACCCCTCTCCGTCGGTCTCAGCGTCCTGCCGTATCTCCGCCGCGACGGCGCGTCCCACCGCGAGCGCGAGCTCGGGGGTGACCCGCTCCGTCGCGCTTCCGCGGATCCCCGCGGTTCCGAACAGGTCCATACCCGCGGTGTCGGCGGCCGTTCGTTAGAAGTCGTCGGTTGCGGGCCGTCGACCGCGGCCGCAACGCCTCGGGCGTCGGGCGTCGCGTTTAAGACCGCGGCGGGCCCACGCTCGGCGTATGTCCGACCGCAGGCGAGCGCACGTGTACGTCTCGGGACGCGTGCAGGGCGTCTACTACCGTGCGACGACCCGCGACACCGCCCGCGAGAAGGGGGTCGACGGCTGGGTGCGCAACCTCGACGACGGGCGCGTCGAGGCCGTCTTCGAGGGACCGGAGGACGCGGTCCGGGAGACGGTCGCGTGGTGCGAGACGGGGAGTAAGGCGGCCGACGTCGACGACGTCGACGCGACGTACGAGGAGCCGGAGGGGCTGGACGGGTTCGAGGTGCGGTGGTGACCGACGAACGGTGACGGTTGGCTGCGCGAAGACCGCTCGTCGCGCGAGGACCGCTCGCCGTCCTAGGGCGTGACTCGATCGCCGGGACGGTCGCGGACGCCCAGCTCCTCCAGCGCGCGCAACACCACGATCGCTTCGACAACGTCGCGCTCCTCGGTGTAGGGGTCGTCGACCGCGTCGAGCGTCGCCTCGGCCTCGGCCGCCAGCCGTGACTCCAGCTCGGTCTGATCGGTTTCGCCTTTCACCGCCGACAGCAGGGCCTCGTGGTCCTCGCGGAGGTCGAGCGAGACGTGCGCCGCGTTGCACCGCGAGAGCGGGTGGGCGTCCATCTCGATGGCGAGGTCGCTCACGAGCTCCCAGTCGTCGGCGCAGAAGCGGATCGTCACCGTCTCGACCACGTCGCGCCACGAGATGGGGCCGCCGTTCTCCATCAGCGTGAGCGCCCGCGGCGGCACCGCGATCCGGGTGTGGGTGTCGTCGCGACCGCAGAGGCAACAGGGGGTGTTTTTCAGTCCGGCGTACACGCGGATCCGTACGGACCGAGGGGACGTGTGCGTTTCGCCGGCGGGAGCCGGTGGCCGGCGACGCGGTTTATAAGAAGGGCGAACGCCGGCACTGACGCTTATAAAAATGAGCAGTGCGGCGGCGCGTGCCTGTGAGCGGCCCCTCGGGCCGCGAACCGCACGCGCGAGGGAGCCCGCGGCCGCCATTGGCGGCCGCGGCGAGGCTGGGGAGGCGCGAGGCTGCAGTCGAGTTGCGGTCGGGTGGGACTCGAAGGGGCAGCCGCGAG
>NZ_NHPG01000081.1:0-9389 GCF_002252965.1 Halorubrum sp. Ea1 | reverse complement strand
CGACGCGGGCGACGTCGCCCTCGACCGCGGCCGCGAGCACGTCGACGGTGCGGTCGTCGGACCGGTCGCTGACGGCCTCGCCGCCCTCGCCGTGGAACGCCTCGACCGCTTCGAGCCGGTCGCGGAGGTTGGCGGCGCGCTCGAACTCGGCGTGCTCGGCGGCGCTCTCCATCCGCCGGCGCAGGGGGTCGGCGAGGGCGCCGGTCTCGCCCTCCAGAAAGCGGTGGACCGCGGCCACGTCCTCGGCGTAGCTCGCGGGGTCGATCTCGCCGGTGCAGGGGGCCGAGCAGATCCCCATCTCGTAGTCGAGGCAGGGGCGGTCGCGGTTCGCGTACTTGTGATCCGAGCAGCCGCGGAGCCGGTACTCGTCGCGGACCGCCTTCACCACGGTCTCGACGCGGCCCTTGTCCGTGAACGGGCCGTACGCGACCGCGCCTTCCTCCGGGTCGCGGGTGACTTCGATCCGGGGGACGGGGTGGTCGGTGAGCGCGATCAGCGGGTACGACTTGTCGTCTTTCAGCCGGACGTTGAACCGCGGCTGGAGCCGTTTGATGAGGTTGGCCTCCAGCAGCAGCGCCTGCGTCTCGGTGTCGGTGACCGCGAACTCGATCCGGTCGGCGCGCGCGACCATCCCCCTGATACGCCCCGAGCGCGGGTCGGCGTACGACCGCACTCGGTCCCGGAGGTCGACCGCCTTGCCGACGTACAGCGTCGTCTCCCCCGCCCGGAACTGGTAGACGCCGGGCTCGGTCGGGAGGTCCGCGGCCCGCTCGCGCACGGCGTCGGCGTCCATCGGATCCGGGTAGCCGCCGGACGCGTTTGAACGCTACGGGCGGGGAGGGGAGCGATCGTGCTAGGAGAGCGATCGCACCGGAGGGAGCAATTGCGTCGGGGGAGCGAAGGCGAAGGCCGACGGCGCTCCTTTCATCTAGAGGACCAGATGATTATCACACGTGAATAACGGGGGGAACCGTTTATGCTGGCGCTTGGGAGAGGGCGACATAGATATGACGGGAGTCAGCGGGCTACTCCGACGGGTGTTCGGGCGGGACCGGGACTCGCGGTCGGTCCCGGACGGCGGGGTCGTCGTCGACGACGGGGCCGACGACGGGAGACCGAGCGGAGCCGACAGCACGGCTCCAGGGATCGTGGACGAAGCGGGCACCGACCGCGCCGAGACGCTGTCTAGGGCCGGCTTCGAGCAGGTGTTCAACGCCACCGGCGTGCCGACGTTCATCCTCGACGCCGACGGCAACGTCGCCGAGTGGAACGAGTCCATCGCGTCGCTCACCGGGAAAGCGCGCGAGGACGCGATCGGTCACGGCCACGTCTCGGAGCTGTTCTATCCCGACGGGCGGCGGGCCGACACGCTGGCCGACAAAGTGCTCGACGCGCCGGAGACCGCCGACGAGGCGTACGGCGTCGAGCGGTGCGACTCGGCGCAGACCCGCTACCGCGACACCAGCACGATGGTCGACCGCCACGGCGACGAGAAGCACATCGAGTTCACGGCGACGCCGCTGTACGAGGGCGAGGAAGTCGTCGGCGTCACCGAAGTCGTCATCGACCGGACGGAGAACGTCAACCAGCGGAACGCGACCGAAACGCTGGTGAAGGAGGTTCGCGAGACGGCGGAGGCGATCGGCGAGGGGAACCTCGACGCCCGCGCCGTCCGACACGAGGAGTGCGAGATCCTGAGCGAGGAGCTGCTGGCCGTCATCGGCGTCGTCAACGGGATGGCCGAGAACCTCCAGAGCCTCTCCGAGAGCGTCCACGAGCAGGCGCGACAGATCGACGAGACGGTCCAAGAGGCGAGCGGGGCCGCCGGCGACATCGCCGAGAACGTCGACGAGCAGAACGAGCTGCTAGAGGAGAGCGTCTCCGAGATGCAGTCGTTCTCCGCCGGCATGGAGGAGGTCGCCGCCACCGCCGATCAGGTCGACTCCGCCGCGATCGCCGCCAGCGAGGCCGCGGACGAGGGGCTCGACGCCAGCGAGGACGCCCGCGAGGCGACTCAGGACGTCGTCGAGATCGGCGACGAGCTCGTCGAGAGCGTCGGCGCGCTCTCGGAGCGCATGGACGACATCGAGGAGGTCATCGAGGTCATCTCCGACGTCGCCGAGCAGACGAACCTGCTGGCGCTCAACGCCAACATCGAGGCCGCCCGCGCCGGCGAGGGCGGCGACGGCTTCGCGGTCGTCGCCGAGGAGGTCAAGAAGCTCGCCGACGAGACGCGCGGCTACACCGAGGAGATCACGGAGAGCCTCGCGGAGCTCCAGGCGCAGTCCGACGAGACGAGCACCGCCGTCGAGCGCTCGCACGACCGCATCGAGGACGCCGGCACCGAGATCGAGACCGTGCTCGACTCGCTGGAGGAGATCGCCGACGCGGTCGACGAGGCGGCCGCGGGCGTCGCCGAGGTCGCCCGGACGACGGACGACCAGGCCGCGACCGTCGAGGAGCTCACGTCGTCGCTGGAGGCGGTCCGCGAGCGCTCCGACCGGACCGAGGACGCGACCGAGCGCATCGTCGAGGCGACCGACGACCAGGAGGTCGCCGTCGACGAGCTGATCGCCCGCGTCGAGCGCCTGGACGCGAGGCATGAGAGGCGAGAGGAGCGGGATCGAGAGCGGTCCGAGTAGCGCCTGCCGGACCCGCTCGTAGCGCCCGACAAATTCCCACGTGGCGCCGCGTCCGTCCCCCCGCGGCGTCGCCGCCGCCGCCCCGCCGCCGAACGTTTAACCTCGCAGAGACCCTGTCTCTCGTATGTCCGTCACGCCGCCCGGACCCATCGGCGACCCCGTCTTCGGCAACGGTCGCCAGTACGCCGACGACCCGTTCTCGTTCATGCGCGCCTGCGCCGACAGCTACGGCGACGTCGTTCGCTTCGACCTCGGCCCGCGCGAGACCTACCTCCTGACGAACCCCGCCGACATCGAGCGCGTCCTCGTCTCCGAGGCCGAGCGCTACCGGAAGCCGCAGTTCGGCGACGACGCCATGGACACCCTGCTCGGGGACGGTCTCCTCATGAGCGAGGGCGAGGCGTGGCAGCGCCAGCGGAAGCTGGCGAACCCCTCGTTCCACAACCGGCGGATCGGGGCGCTCGCGGGGACGATGGTCGGCCACACCGAGTCGCAACTCGCGGACTGGAACGACGGCGACGTGGTCGACATCCAGCTCGAGGTCGCCCGCCTCACCGTCAAGATCATCGTCTCGGCGATGTTCGGCGCCGACATCACCGACGAGGAGGTGAAGACCGTCCAAGAGAAGCTGGAGCCGCTCGGCGCGCGGTTCGAGCCCGACCCGCGCCGCTTCCTGATCCCGAACTGGGTGCCGACCCGCGAGAACCGCGAGTTCGACGACGCCATCGGCACCCTCGAATCCGTGATCGACGGGATCGTGGAGCGCCGGCGCGGGACCGAGCGCGACCCGAGCGTCGACCCGGCCGGTCCCGAGGGCGTCGCGGTGCGCGGCCCCGCCGGCGACGGCGACGGCGACCTGCCGATGGACCTGCTCTCCGTCCTGTTGCGCGCCCGGGACCGCGGCGAGCAGACCGACAAGAACCTCCGCGACGAGCTGGTGACGATGCTGCTCGCCGGTCACGACACGACGGCGCTCGCGCTGACGTACACGTTCTACCTGCTCTCGAATCACCCCGAGGCCCGCGAGCGCGTGGCCGGCGAGGCCCGGGCGGCGACCGCCGACGGCGCCCCGACCGCCGCCGACGCCCGCGACATGAAGTACACCGAGCGCGTGCTCAACGAATCGATGCGGCTGTACCCGCCCGTCTACACCCTGTTCCGCGAGCCGAAGCTCGACGTGAAGATCGGTGGGTACCGGATCCCGGAGGGCTCGGCGCTCATGCTGTCGCAGTGGGTGATCCACCGGTCGCCGCGCTGGTACGACGACCCCGAGACGTTCGACCCGAGTCGATGGGCCCCCGAGCGCCGGAGCCAACGCCCCCGGTTCGCGTACTTCCCGTTCGGCGGCGGCCCGCGCCACTGCATCGGGAAGGCGTTCTCGCTGCTGGAGGCGAAGCTGATCCTCGCGGAGGTCTGCTCGCAGTACGACCTGGAGTACGAGGGGCCCGAACTCTCGCTGCGCGGCTCGCTGACGATGCACCCGAACCACCCGGTGCCGATGCGCATTCGCGAGCGGTAGGGATGGCCGACGACGGGACCGCGTCGTACTGCCGGCGCTGCGGTGAGTCCCTCTCGCAGGGCGTCATCGCGAGTCAGCAGCGCGCCTGCTGTCTCAACGCGACTCCCATCGCCGGCGTCTGCCCGACGCACGGCCCCGTCGGACCGCACCACGCGGTCGACGAGCCGAGCGAGCGCGACGGGGGCGATAAGCAGAGCGGGCGGCGAGAGTGACCGCCGACGGCGACGTGCTATTTATGAACCGATAGCGGCGGCGCGTGCCGCCGAGCGCCCGACGGGCGCGAGGTGCACGCGCGAGGGAGTCGCGAACGAAGTGAGCGACGAGGCTGGGGAGGAGTGAGGTGCGGTCGCCGTGCGGGACGGGGCTCAAAGGGGCAGCCGTGAGGCGGGCACAGGCGACGGAAGCACCGCAACGAGGGAGCGTCAGCGACCGAGTGAGGAGCACAGCGAGCGTGTGCCCGCCTCACGGCTGGGGCTTTGGACGTGGTGGCTGGGGCTTTGGACGTGGTGGCTGGGGCTTTGGACGTGATCACCGACGAAGCGCAGGCGACAGCGTCTCGCCGAGCGGCCGGGAATTCGAAACGGTTCACCGCCGAGTCCCGGCCACCCATTTATAAATCGATAGTCGCGGCGACCTCGCGGAACTCGGGGTCGTACAGGTCGAGCGCGTGGACGCGCCACCGGATCGGGTCGACCGCCGCGCCCACGAGGTCGGCCACGACGCCCGGAGCGGGGTTTCCGCCGCGCGCCAGGGTGACGTGCGGGACGAAGTCGTCGCCTTCGATCCCCTCGATCGCGCCGTAGGCGGCGCAGAGTCGCTGATGAAGCCGCACGAGGACCTCGCTCTCGACGGCGAGGTACACCACCGGCCGCGAGCCGGACGCCGGCGCGTCGAAGACGTCGATCCCGGTCGCGGCCACCTCGAACGGGTCGGTTCCCGACAGCAGGGGTCGGAGGTCCCCCCGGAGCGCCTCGAGCGCGTCGGGCTTCGGGGGGCTCGGTTCGGCGGCGGAACCGACGTCCTCGGGTCCGGGACGGGCCGCGCTCGCGACGCGGTCCGGGACGTTGTCGACCCCGAGTCGCTTGCAAACGAGGGTGTGCCGGTCGCGCACGCGGTCGAACCCCGACAGTTTCGGGTGGAGATCGGCCGCGAGATCGCCGACCGCGGGCGGGAGCGGGACGTTCAGGCTGAACACGACTCAGATCCGGTCGGTGAGCCGTAAGGCGATCAGGACGACGATGGCGAGGACGATCAGCGTCGGGAGCGCGTCGAGGAGGACGAACGTGATCTCCAGCACGGCGCCGAGGATCTCCAGGAGAAGCCATACGATAGCAAGTCCCAAGATCACCTTCAAGAGGTCGTCGACGTCGACGTCGGCGCGGTCAGCGTCGGTTCGATCCATGACGGTGGGGACGACCCCGACCGGCAAAAAGGCCACCGAGGGCGCGGCGGGGCGAGACGGCCCCGCCGTGCGGGGTCCGTTGCGCGATCAGGTGCTTCAAAACCCCTCCGCGCCGAACGGAGTCCATGAGCCTCATCGCGTTCGACTTCGACGGCACGCTCTCCGACTCCGAGATGACGGTCCTGCTCGCCGAGCGCGCGGGCGTCGCCGACGAGGTGACCGAGATAACCGAGCGAGCGATGAACGACGAGCTCAGCTACGCCGAGAGCCTCTACCGACGGGCGGAGCTGCTCGGCGGGCTCGACGACGAGGCGGTCGCGGCCGCGTTCGACGAGGTGACGCTCCGGCCGGGCGCCGGGGAGCTGATCGAGCGGCTGCAGGCCGAGGGGCACCACGTCGCGGTGCTCACGGGCGGGTTCGAGCGCGGCGTCGAGCGCGCGCTCGCGAAGGCGGGGGTCGAGGCCGACACGATCGTCGCCAACCGCCTCCCGACGGCCGGCGGGAAGCTCACCGGCGAGGCCGAGGGACCGCTCATCGAGGGGACGAAGGACGACGCGCTGGCCGAGTTGGCCGACGACCTCGGCTTCGCGATGGCGGAGACGGTCGCGGTCGGCGACGGCGCGAACGACCTCCCGATGCTGGAGGTCGCCGGGCTCGCGGTCGGCTTCGTGCCGAAGGACGCGGTGCGCCCCGTCTGCGACGCCGTCGTCGCCTCCATGTTCCGGCTCGGGAAGGTGCTGGAGGGGTACGGCGTGCTGTCGGCCGAGGCGTAGCGCCGACGACCGCCGGACGAAATCCCGACGATCGCCGGACGAGATCACGATGATCGCCGGACGAGATCACGATGATCGCCGGACGAAATCCCGACGACCGCCGATCTCACTCTCGACGACCGTCGGGGGCGACCACACTGTTTGGACTGAGCCTTAATAAGCGACGGAGCGAACGTGATCGCATGAACGGCGCCGGTGGGGTGATCGGATGCTTCCGACGCTGACGTACCTCCAGTTCCATCTCGTCTTCAGCCTTCCCGTCGTCGCGGCGCTGTGGTACCTCGCGCCGCGGTACGACGTCGTCCGCCGGCGACGCGCGACCGCCGGGATCGCGATCCTCGTCGCCATCGCGTACGTGTACACGACGCCGTGGATCAGCTACATGATCCGACGGGGGGCGTGGTGGTACGCCGACGGGGCGGTGCTCGTCCGGGCGCTGTCGATCCCGCTCGGCGAGTACCTGTTCTTCGCCATCCAGACCGTCGTCACCGCGTTCGCGCTCCACCTGATCGGGTTCGACCCGACGTTCCGCGAGGGCGACTTCGATCGGGGCCCGCGGATCGCCGGCGTCGTCGCCGGCGTCGCGATGGTCGCCGGCGGGCTCTGGCTCGTGTCGCTCGACCCCTCGTACCTCTACCTCGGCGGGCTGATCGCGTGGGTCGGCCCCGTCTTCGCGCTGCAGTGGGCGGTGGGGGGCGGGTACCTGATCCGGACGCCGCGGATGTGGCTCGCGGCGACGCTGATCCCCGCGGCGTACTTCTGGATCGCCGACCGGATCGCGATCGCGATGGGGACGTGGCAGCTCTCCGCCGAGCTGACGACCGGGGTCGCGGTCCTCGGACTCCCGATCGAGGAGATGCTCTTCTTCGCCTCGGCCGGCGTGATGACGGTGAACGGGCTCGTGCTGTTCGAGTGGGTACTCGACTGGAACGACCGGCGCGGCCGGCCGACCGAGTCGGCGGCGGACGCGTTCGACCCGACGCCCGAACCGCCCGAACCGGACCCGGAGTCCCCCGACCCCGTCAATGACTGAGACCGCGGCGGGCGCGGCGGCGCGCCGCGAGGCGACGGCGGTCGAGAGCGACGATGACGCCCGGTCGGCGGTCGATCGGTGGTTCGCGCTGTACCCCGCGCTAGCGCTCGCGGCGCTGCTCCCGGTCGGCGCCGTGACCCCCCTGTTTCCGGTGGAGGTGGGCGTCGCGACGTTCGCGCTGGGGACGCTCGCCGTCGGGATGGCCCACGGCGCGGTCGACCACCTCGTTCCGCTGCGCGCGGCGACGGACGTCTCGCTCCGGCGGTCGGTCGCGGTCGTCTCCGTCGCGTACGCGGTCCTCGGCGGGGCGGTCGTCGCGGCGTTCTTCCTCGCTCCCGTGGCCGCCTTCGTCGGGTTCATCGCGCTCACGTGGCTCCACTGGGGGCAGGGCGACGTCGCGGCGCTCGTCGTCGCGGGCGTCGACCACCTGCCGACGTCGGCCGAGCGCTGGCTGGCCCTCGTCGTCCGCGGCGGGCTCCCGATGGGCGTCCCGCTGCTCGCGCATCCGGGCGAGTACCGGCTGGTCGCCGAGTGGATCGTCGGGCTGTTCGTCGTCGACGCGAGCGCGGCCGCCGCCGCGGTCGAGCCCGTGTTCGTTCCGGCGACCCGGCTGGCCGTCGGCGCGTTCATGATCGCGGCGACGGTCCTGTCGATCGGACTGGGCTACCGGCGGGTCCGGGCGGGCGCCTCGCGACGGGGGTGGCTCCGCGACGCCGGGGAGGTGGCGGCGCTGTGGGCGTGGTTCCTGCTCGCCGCGCCCGTGTTCGCGATCGGAGTGTACTTCGCGCTCTGGCACGGCCTCCGCCACGTCGGCCGGCTGATCCTCGTTGACGAGCGGGCGGCGACCGCGCTCGGCGACGGCGATCTCCCCGGCGCCCTCGGGCGGTTCGGGCGCGACGCCGCGCCGCTCACCCTCGGCGGGTTCCTCGTGGTCGCCGCGGTCGGGCTCTCGGTCCCCGCCGGCGTCGCCGCTCCGGGCGACCTGCTCGCCGTGTCGCTCGTCGCCATCGCGGCCATGACGCTCCCGCACGTGGTCGTCGTCGCGTGGCTCGACCGGCGGCAGGGCGTCTGGCGGCCGGGAGCGGTCGGATAGGCGGCCGGGAGCGGTCGGATAGGCGGCCGGGAGCGGTCGGATAGGCCCGGCGTTCGGCTCGCCGGGGTCGGCCCACCGCGCCGCTCTTGTCGGCCGAGAGCGTACCCTCGGGGAATGGACGAGATCGCGATCCGAGACCCGCGGCCGGGCGACGCCGACG
This sequence comes from Halorubrum sp. Ea1, assembly GCF_002252965.1. Classification (NCBI taxonomy): domain Archaea; kingdom Methanobacteriati; phylum Methanobacteriota; class Halobacteria; order Halobacteriales; family Haloferacaceae; genus Halorubrum; species Halorubrum sp. Ea1. Next base: position 767 of record NZ_NHPG01000081.1, on the reverse strand, counting down.
AGGTGGAGGCGCTCATCACCGAGCACTTCAGCGAGGGGAGCTCCTACGGCGTCGACCTCGGGATCGGCGACCCGACGTACCACGTGCTGGTCGCGGTGGAGGGCGGGGCGGGACCGGACGACGACGCGGGACCGGACGACGACGCGGGACCGGACGACGGCGGCGACGCCGACGGACCGATCCTCGGGGTGATGGCGCTCCGCGAGTTCGCGGATCCGGGCGCCGTCGCCGACGAGATGTACTTCTTCGACGACCCCGACCTGATCCCCGCCGCCGACCGGTACGGTCACCTCGAGATGGGGTACGTCCGGGACGGGGCCACCGGACGCGGGATCGGGAGTCGGCTCCTCGGACGCCTGCACGGGATCGGCGCCGAGCGCGGAGTCGACGTACTCGTCGCGGACTCGTGGTACCACGGCGGCGCCGACTCCCCGGAGAAGCTGTTCGACCGCCACGGCTACGAGGCGGTCCACCGCGAGCCGATCGACCGGCCCGCCGCCGAGTGCCCGAAGTGCGAGGTCGAGTGCACCTGCGAGGCGGCGCTCGCGGTGCGGCGCGTCGAGGGGGGAGCGCAGTGAACTACGACCGCGTCCACGCCCGAGAGCCGTCGCACCACGTCGGCCGGTGGTCGGTCGGAGTGATCGAGTCGATCGACGAGCGCGACGGGCACGCCGTCGTGACGGTCCACCCGGTGGCGTCGGCGGAGAGTGAGGAGAGCCGCGACGGGGGCGGAACGGAGCGCGACGGGGGCGGAACGGAGCGCGACG
>NZ_NHPG01000042.1:0-41379 GCF_002252965.1 Halorubrum sp. Ea1 | reverse complement strand
GCCTGCCAGCGTCCCCGTGGCAAAAACAACACTTGGACGCCGTACACGGCCGAGGATAGGGGTAACGGCCAGTTGGCATAGCCAGCAGTCCACCAGTCCGACACTGTGGGACTACCCATGCCCGAAAGGACTGGGAGTCCGGTAATTAGACTGCGAACCTGAAACTCCCACCGCTCGGGATTCCTCCGCGTTTACGCGGAAGAGGATGTCAATCACTCAACAAGACTCTCACGCCTGTGCGAGATCACTCAACGACTCACCGACGGTAAAACCGATTGTGTCGTCGAACTCTTCGCCACCGAACACTATCGCAAGCATCTCCTCGCTCGGGTTATCAATAGTTATTGACGACGAGGTAGCGGATTCGACTTGGATGGCTGGATCATCATCCAGTTCGACCCTCGCGTCATAGGCTCTAGAATCAGTCCATACGTCCTCATACGCAGTCATGCCGTCTTCATCGTCTTTTTCGTCGGCGTCTTCATCGCCCGATGCCGGCGGCAATTCAAATGCTTCCGAGAGAACAGTCTCATCCGCCGAATCGGTAATCGTCACAGTGCCAGTAAGGGTATCGTCAGTTTCGTTGAAAAGGTTGACATCGCCCAACGCGAGGTCGGCAAGACTGTTGACGATCCCTGTACAGCCGGCTGTTCCTGCGATGAGCACTCCACCACTGCAGGCGAGGAACCGTCGTCGGGAAGCGCTGTCTAAATACTGACGGACCGTCCATTGGAGGGCCATGTCACCTCATCGAAGTGCTACCGACATCAAGATACGGAAGACTAAAATCCGATTTGAAACACGACAATTTCCGTCTATCAACCCCCCGTACTAGACTTTTGTAGCCTTCGGAGATGAATTTCGGGAACCACATTACTGCGATAGCACCACCAACGAGCACGAAGTAGCTGAGTGACTTCGCTGAAAAATATTCACGTAGAATAGCGACAAATATTCAATTTAGCTACGCACCTGTGGCCGCCTCGATCCAAAGTAAACGGGCGTCCGCCTCCACCGCACTCGACATCGACGGCGTGGAGCGGACAGACGAGTGACGGCGACGGCAGGCCATACTCAGTTCGAACTGACGCCCGTTTCAGCGGAAAGTGTCGAAGCGATCGGCTTCCGACGGAGCCGACCGTACGAGAGCGTTACCGGTCAGGGTCTTCGTTTCGGCCGTAATGCCCGCCTCTCGCCTCGGGAAGGTCGCCTCTTCTCACGTGTGGTCGGGGCGGACCACCAATCGTCCCCGTAGACATCAACACCAGCGACAGGACCCTCAGCCGAGCCGATAGTTGCTAACGCGGTCTCGCGCAACGTACATCGAGACGAGACCGACGAGACACGCGATGACAGCCGAAACGAGCGTCCCACTGAGACCGATCACGAACTGACTAACGCCGAGGACCGAGCCGAGCGCGCGGCCGACAGTACCGGAGTGTGCGATAAGGGTCGGGAGCGCGACGACAAGTACGGCGACCGAGTAGAGTGCGAACGCGAAGGCGCTGGGGACGATCGCTTTGGTACTTCGAGAGACGCTGACGGCCTCAAAACGCGGAAAACCGACACCGATTCCGGTCCCGATCGTCCCCGACACGGCCGACAAGACGAGCGCTGACACGCCGAGGCTCGCAACGACCGGTACCGAATGCGGACTCAGAAGTCCCGTGGTAACGGTCGCCACGACGGTTATCGGCGCTATCAGGAGGGCACCGGAGAGGGCGTGTCCGATGACCAGTGAGCGTTCGGGGGTCTCCGAAAGCAGTGTGACGGGGAGCGCTGCGCCCTCTTGACCCACCACGTTGAGCGCGAACAACGACCCGGCAACCCACGTTCCACTGAGCACGATCCACAGCGGCAGCCCGGTTCCGATCTCCCCTGTTTGGACGGCCGTGACAGTCGGACCAGCGAGGACGATCAGGGGATACAACGCGAACGAAAGCGAGATCGGCGACCGGCGTGCACGTTTCCAATCGACTGCAACGACACCGAAGACCGGCCGTGAGAGAACTTTTGAGAGGCCGTTGAGCCGTGAAGATCCCCCCTCCGACCGCTCGATCTCGTGCGTGATGTGAACGCCATCAGCGTACCAAAGCCACTCTGCAAGTCGGGATAGGGACGCAGCCGCGACGACGACGAACGCTCCTGTGAACCCCACCGCGCCGACCGCCCTGAGCGGTGACGCCCCGATACCGAGCCCCACTGCCGCGAGGTCGCCGAACCAATCGATCGGCGTCGGCGCGAGCGCTCGATAGACCGGTTCCAAGACAGACGCGAACGCGTTCGTGAATATCAGCGCGAAGTACCCGATACCGAACAGAAGCAGGAACAGCGTTCGAAGGCGGCTGAGGAGCCGCGATCGAACGCCGGCGTTTCGCACCCCCAGTGCGATGATGAAGCCTGCCGGGATCCCGGTCACGAGTAAGAGACACAATGTGAGCAACAGGGCGGGGATCGTGAGCAGCGAGCCGGCACCGACGGCGAACGCGACTGTGGCGGCGCTTCCGATTGTGAGGAGGAACGCTGACCAGAGCGTTAGTTCGGCAAGGACGAGGCCACCGATCACGTCCCGGTGTGAGACCGTCGTCAACAAGCCGCCAACGTTGTCTGGGCGAAGCGCGACGGCGTACGCGCGATATCCACCGAATCCGACCACGAAGATCCATCCGTAGACGAACGCCATCCGCGCCCATTCGAGGAGCGGCTCGGTCTCGCTTCCGGCGACGAATCCCCCGGCGAGGTACGCCCCGAACACACCGCCGATTGAGAACGGAAGCAGCATGACGCCCGCGAACGCGAGCGCCAACAGCTGCGTCGTGTTCCTCCTCATCCTCCGCCAGCGGCGTCGGAGTTCGGTCCAGGCGATGAGCCGGGGCCGTTTTGCACGCCTCATCGGTCCTCAATTCGTCTGTCGTCCTCGACTCGTCCGTCTTGTCGGGCCGTCGCGTCTCCGGCGTTCCCGGGAGCCGATTCGGAAGCTGCCGGGCCGCGTTCGGCGGTGACCGAGAGGAACACGTCCTCAAGCGTCGTTCCCTCTTCGGCTTCCATCCGCGCCGTCAGTTCCGCGGGTGCGCCCTCGGTAACGAGGTCGCCCTCGTAGAGGACGCCGACGACATCCGCGAGCTCTTCGACGACCGAGAGGATATGCGTCGAGAGGAACACCGTGTGGCCGTCGTCGGTCAGGTCCGCGATGACGTCGATGACGGTTCGAGCCGCCCGCGGGTCGAGTCCGCTGGTCGGTTCGTCGAGGAATACGACGTCGGGCTCGTGTAACAGCGCCTGAATCAGCCCGATCTTCTGGCGCATGCCCTTCGAGTAATCGTCGATTCGCTTGTCGGCGTCGTCCGTGAGACCGAATCGATCCAACCAGTCTGCGATCCGAGTCTCCATCTCGGTAGCGGGGATGTCACGAAGCCGACCATAGTACTCGAGCTGTTCACGACCGGTGAGTTCGTCGAAGACCGGCGGCTCTTCGGGAAGGTAGCCGATCGATGCCCGAATTTCATCACGGTCAGAGACGGGATTTCCGTTGATCCACGCCTCACCGTCAGTCGGTCGCGTCAGCGACGTCAGCATCCGCATCGTCGTCGTTTTTCCGGCCCCGTTCGGTCCGAGGAAGCCGTACACCGTGCCGGGGTCGACGGCGAGGTCGAGCCCGTCGACAGCGATCTCAGTCCCGAACTGTTTTGTCAATTCACGCGTCTCGATGGCGCCTGTCTCCTGTGTCATTGTGACGGATGGATAGTCAGGTTCGTACCGCAGTCGGTCATAGGGCGATACCTCCGACTCCGACAGCGACGAACGCCAGCGCGACCACCGTCGGAAACACCGCCCGCCAGAGCCGTGAGAACGCGAACCGTCTCGGGGAGCGATCGGTGATGACAAGATCGCCTGTGAGGACGGCCTCGTTCTGTTGCCGTTCCGTGTGTCCCGCGATAAGATACTCCTCGTCGGGAACGGTCCGACGTTCGACGTAGCGCCGCGTCCCGAGTCCGGGAATAATCCGTGCCCATCTCGCAACGGGTTCGAGATCGTCTCGCACGTCGACGAACCGTTGGATTCGCTCGGGTGGCGTTTCACTGGCACCGACGGTGATGACTGTTGATTCCGTATCGAGAGAGAACCGTTTGGCGGACGGGACGACGTCGAGAGACCCGGACGGACCGTCGAGAGTGAACGGACGCGTCGTCATACCGTCATCGAGATGGGTTTGAAACCACGGGATCCCGATCCCGAACGGTTGCCGTTCGGTGACCTCGAACTCGAACCCGAGGCTCCGCGATCCCGTGAACGGAGTCGTAAGGGTCTCGCTCGATTCGTTCGCAACGCCGCGGCACACGACGAAGGAGCCGGTGCTGGCCACCTCGCTCGGGTCTCGAACGGTGGCACGGAGGACACTCGGTACGACCGCAAGCGGCCGGATCCCGTACCAGCCGATCGCGAGACCGAGAGCGATGAAGCCGCTCCCGACGACCGTGTACAGCATCAACGGCAGGGACGCGGCTTGTCGATCGCATGAGCGGCGCGGTCGGTCGTCGTTGCGCCTGACCGGGACGGGTTTCCGTCCGTCCCGACGAGAGCTCGGTCGAACCTGCTGAATGTCGTCGTCACGAACAGTGTCGGTTGCTCACGGAGAGGCCACGAGACCTCTCGGAGGGCTTCGAGGAGGGCCACACTCTACGTGTCAGCGAGACCTACGCATAAAATGACGGGATCGTCCGATTCGAAACCCCGGTGAGACACAGCTGTCGAACCGTCCGTGAGAGACGCCCCGTAAGCCACCACCAGAAGGGCTGACCATGGAGTTTGAGTATCCCGACCTATGGCCCTCCGCTCAGTCGAAAACGTTGCGGAAGCGTTCGGCGTCACACGGGAGTTTCTGACTCCTATTGATGTTCGCCGCTGGCGGACGCTCGCGCTCGTCGCGCTCTTCGTCGGGGGCGGCGTCAGCTCCCCGACGGCACAGCTCAACATGTCGACCCGACAGGAGACGTCTGTGAACTACCCTCCCCTACTCGCTCACGGCTGACGCCGTTCGCTCCTTGAGGGAAGGGCCTCCTGTTTCCACGACGCGCTTTGCAGATAGGAACGTATCCACAGGGAGCGCAGTCCCCACAGGCGTTGACGAATCGCAGAGCGATTCGTTCGCCAACCAGAAATCCTCGATTTCTGGTGACGTTGATTCGGAGTGTCCCACTCCTACATCTTGTAGACCGCGAGAAAGGATGCTCCACGCCGCGCTCGCGTCCCCGTCCGCCTCAAACCCACAAGACGGACAGGAGTGTTCACGGACCCAAAACGGCTTGTCGGTCGAAACGCCGCACGACGCGCACTCCTTGGTCGTCCCTCTCGGGTTGACCGCGACGAAGTGCGTTTCTTCACGCTCGCACTTGTATTCGAGCAACGAGAGGAACGTTCGCCACGCGGCAGACGCAGTGTTGCGGCTGTTCGACGGACCTTCCATCATCCCCTCCACGTTCAGGTCTTCGACCGCTACAAGCTCGAATTCCTGAGCGTAGTACGCCGAGAGCCTGTGCAAGAAGTCGCGGCGCTTCCGTCGCAGGTCGGCGTGACACTCCGCGACTCGACGCCGTTGCTTCTCGTCGTTGTTCGACCCGTGCTGTTTGCGCGAGAGCGTCCGTTGCTCGCGCTCCAAGCGGTCGCGTTCGTCTGAGGGGTCAGACGTATCCGCGCCCGGTTGTGGGCTTCGAGGCGCGCCGCGAGCAGTTCTGGTTCCGGTACGAGGACCGGCGGCCTGAGGCGGCACGGGAGCTTCGACGCGAAGCGATTGCGAAACGCGCCTCGCTCTCCGGCGGCGACGCCGCCGCCCGAGCCATCGCGGACAAACACGGGCGGCCGAGGCCGACGTGCCGGACGGAACGCAGCTCTCGCTCGGCGAACTCGCCGACACCGGTATGTGCGCGACGACCCAACAACTGGTATGTCCACCACGAGCGTCGAGACGGCGGCCAATCCGCAGGCGCTGGTCGACAGGCTCCCAGCAGCCCCGGGCGACTGGGAACGGAAGGAAGAACCCGGCGGCATCGTTGAGTACCGGCTTTCGGACGAGGAAAGCCCCTGTACCGCGGCGAAAGTCGCTGTCCGTCCCGACATCCTGAGCGACGCGGCCGTCCGGCTCGTCCGCAAACGCGGATGTGGCGACGCGGGGAGCGACACCTTCGACTCGATCGCCGCCGCCACAGACGCAGTCAGCCGAGAACTCCGCCACGTCCTCGCGGCTGTCGGCGACGACCAGCCGCGATAGATTCGGCTGCGGGCTCGGTCGCGGCATCAATACCGGCACTAGCGGCTCCGGTGCGCGGCACCGGCGCGGGCCGATCGCCATACCGACATCGGTATCCGACGGGGTGACATACTGTGTGCCGTGTCGACACGACACACCGACGCCGCTTCGGCCGCGCTCGTCGCACTCGCCGTTTGGATTACCGGGCGGCGAGACGGACGTTCGCCGCGAGCGTTGCTTCGCCCGGTCCCGTTTCTCGGCGGTGCGGCCGTCGCGGTGTTCGTCGAAGTCACGTTCGCGCGGTGGCCGGAACGCACGACTCGCCTCTGGCGGCATCCGGCGATCCGCTTCGGCTCGCCGCTCGCGCTCCTTGCCGCGACCCTGTCGGTTGGCCGTCGAAGCGGCGCGCCACACGCGGCGACGCTCGGAGGCCTCGCCGGGTACTTCGCGCTGCTCATCGGAATCACCACAGACGTCGTTCCCGAGCCGAAACAGTGGTTTCGACGCTCCGCCCCGGACGAACGGAGGGCCCGCGACGACGTCGCTCACGGTCCCGAATAATCGGCTCTCGTATCGTCTGGCCGAGGACAAGCGACGCCTGGAGCCGTCTCAACGGACGATTAATGCCGCTCGCGCCCCTACATCTGACACTCAGATGTCCGACCGGTACCCGATAGCCGGGCTCCCGACGCCAGACCCGACGTACGATGCCGACCGCGTGGTCGCGATCCAACTCGAGGCGCTAGCGACCAACGACGACCCGTTCACGAACGCCGGCATCGGCGTCGCGTACAACTTCGCATCGCCGGCGAACAGACGGGCGACGGGCCCGTTTGACCGCTTCCGGCAGATGGTGCACAACCCGCGATACGCCCCGATGATCGACCACGTCGAAGCGACGACGGGACCGGTCGAGCGCGACGGCGATGATGCCGCACAACGCGTCACGCTGACCGGCCCCGACGGCCGCACGGTCACGTACGTCTTCGAGCTGTCGCGACGCCGACGCGGCGAACTCGACGAGCACTGGCTGACCGACAGCGTGGTCCGCGAGTAGCGCGGCCGGCCGAGCGGTCGCCGCTCGGGTCCCGGTTAGTGATCCCGCCACCGAAGCGACTGCCGATTCAGCGCCTCCACGGCGGGCTTGCCTTCTTCGAGCATTCGGTCGGCGATCGCGATGGCCGCGCGCAGTTCGTCGGCCGACAGCTGCTCGTACGCGGGGGTGCCGTCGACGTGTTCGTACCAGACCCCCTCGAACAGGCCGTCCAACACGACGCGGGCGAAACAGTGGTCGCGGTGGATCGGCCAGTCGCCCGCTTCGGCCGCCTGTTTCGGGAGCGCACCGGTGACCCGCTGGAGATACGTCTCGCGCAAGCGCGTGAGGTCGTCGCCGCCGAGCGTTCGTTGCCCCATTCGACACCGGTGATACGAGCCCGGTCAATAAGACGGCTTTCCCCGCGGCGCTATTCAGCACGGTATCAACAAACTCCCCGACATGTGTCAGTAACAATCCGACCGATACAGAGGTCGAGTTCAGCAAGCCACGCCCGGAAGCGAGACACATTGCTACTCACAAACCTTGCCGGGCGTCAATTCCGAGCGACAAAAAACTCGACCGACACAAGACTCACAGATATTTGAGTGATACAAACATATATTGATACTCGTTCCGTAGAGACGCTCATGAGCGAATTCGATCCGGCTCCTGACTCAGCGACAGAGACGCCACGGTGGCAAGACGGAACCGATACCTTCGGCCGCGTCTACGATGTGGCCCTCGGTCTCACGTCACCGACGACGTACACGAGGGTTGCAGAACTCGCAGACTGCTCCCCGAACGCAGCGAAAAAGCACCTCGATCGCCTCGCGGAGATGGGGATTGTCCGCGCTGATCGTAGCAGCCGTCCGGCCACGTACGAGCGAAATAATGGGTATCTCGAATGGCAAGAGGCGAGTCGGATCGCCACCGATCTCTCTGTCGATGCGATTATCGACCGCGTCGAAGCGCTTGAACAGCGACGGACGGAGTACGAAGCCGAATTCGGCACCACCGACCCAGCCACCGTTGCGGTGTTCGATGCCGAAGATCACGAGACGATCCACGACCGCATGACTGCAGTAAGCGACTGGCAGGGGGTCATCCGAGACATTCGCTTATACGAACTTGCCCGCCAACTCTCACAGAACGACGGGCACCTCATCCCCGCATAAGATGAGTCCGCCCCCAGAGGATTCAGCGGCTGACTCGACAGGCCCGCCCGATCGACAAACGTTACGCCTGCTTGAAAAACAGTTGACGACGGACCAACTCGTTGCTGCCACCCAGTTCGACCCAAATACGCACGAACCGCGACTGCTCACCGCAACCCTTGACACTGACCGATATCCCGATACGATCGCTGACGCCAGAGTCGATATTCGATGGTTCACAACCGGAGATTTTTCCATCCACTACGTCGAGACCCGGAGAGAGAACACCCACTGGGAGTGTCGCTGGGATCGGCATCCAAACACACACAACACCCGACTCCATTTTCACGAACCACCAACCGGTACTGAAGTCTCAAATTACGATCTCGCTTCACTCCACCCACTCGATGTCTATTCAACGGTGTTCGAAGCGATCGAGCGGCGTATCGAAACGCTCTGGTGAGTGGTCTTTCTGCCCGAACTGAACCGCAGCCAACTAGCAACGAACTACGAGAACTCCGGCCGCTCAGCATACGCGACCGGATCGCGAGACCCGGCGTTCCGGAACGCCTCAAGCCGGAAGGCGCAGGCATCGCAGGTCCCACACGCAGGCTCCTCGTCCCGGTAACACGACCACGTCATCTCGTACGGCACACCGAGTCCCGAGCCACGCTCCGCTATCTCCGTCTCTGGCTTCGTCCCGACATCGATCACGTTCTGAAAGGCGTCGAAAAAAGCCGGACGACAGTCGGGATACCCGGAGAAACCCTCCGAACGCGCGCCGATAAACAGCATCTCCGAACCGGTCGCTTCTGCGTACGATGTCGCCATCGACGATAGATTCGCGTCTCTGAATGGGACGTACGACGTCGGAATTTCGTCACTCTCCATATCGGCGTCAGCCACATCCATCTCTTCGTCCGTCAGACTCGATGTCCCGATCTGTGAGAGATGCCCCGTTACGATATGAAGGAAGTCACCCGCGTCAGCCTCTTCAGCAAGCGCTTTCGCACACTCGTACGCCTTGTCTTCAATGCGCTTCCCGTACGACGTATGGAGGAAGTACGGCTCGTATCCCTGCTCGATCGCCTCGTAGACTGCTGTCGCACTATTCATCACGCCGGTTACCGGAACCACTGCGCTTTCGTTGCTTATGTCTGCTCAGTTGCGTCGAACTGATCGCCGCTCTGTTCACCACACTGCGCTTTCCACAATGCCATCATCTAACCCTGACACCTTCCCGGCCCGGATCGGCCGACGACCCGCTCCGTCCGCACCGGACTGCCGTTGTTTTCATCGTCGAGCCCCTATCGGGTGTATGAGTGATCTCCCGGAGAGCCGCGCTGGTGTGTCGGACATCGACTGTACCGGACTGCAGGCGGTCGTCACCGGGTCGACGAGCGGGATCGGTCGCGCGGCGGCACTGGCGCTCGGCCGGCTCGGCGCCGATGTCATCGTTCACGGCCGCGACGCGGAGGCGGGCAGGGCGGTGGTCGACGAGCTTACTCGAAGCGGGGTCGACGCCGGCTTCCTCCGAGCCGACTTCGCGAGCGTCGACGCGGTCAGGGAACTCGCGGCCGACGTCCGCGAGGAGACCGACGGGATCGACCTCCTCGTCAACAACGCCGGTGGACTCTTCAGGAACGGGGCGACCACCGACGCCGGGGTCGAGTACACGTTCCACGTCAACCACCTCTCGCCGTACCTGCTGACGGCCGAACTGCTCGACCACCTCCGCGAGGGCGCTCGCGTCGTCACGACCGCCTCCGGCGCACACGAGGGGGCGTCGCTGGACCTGGAGCGGGTCCGGGGTGATGACCGGTTCACCGGCTTCCGAGCGTACAGCCACTCGAAGCTGGCGAACGTCCTCTTCGCGTCGGAACTCGCCAGACGCCTCGACGCCGCGGACCGTGACGTGACGTCGAACAGCATCCATCCCGGCGCGATCCCGGGCAGCGGCTTCAGCCGGTTCCTGCCCGGGCCGCTCCCGGGGCTCTTCCAACGGCTCGAGTCGCTTCCCGGGGTCACGTCCGTCGCCGACGGCGCCGCGGAGATCCTGTTCGTCGCCGTCTCGCCGCGGACGGCGGACGTCTCTGGACGGTACTTCGCGGATCAACGGCCGCGGTCGCCGTCGAACGCCGCCCGGGATCCCGACGCCGCACGGCGGCTCTGGACGGAGAGTGCGGCGTTACTCGACACGGAACCGCCGTTGGCCGAGGGGTGACCGTCCGCCTCGGCAGGGGAGTCCGGCTTCGCTCGTGATTTCGTCCGTTCAGCGATCGGCCGAAACCGATCCCGAGGGCACGGATCGGACCTCACCCGACGATCACGACGGCGCGGTCCGTCGACCTGAGGACGTCACTGGTGACGCTTCCCATCACGACTTCCGCAACGCCCGACCGTTTCCGACCGGCTACCACGATCTCGTCGGCGTCGAACGACTCGGCGGCCTCGAGGATCGTCTGTGCGACCAACCCCTCGAGTTTCTCGCCCTCACAGCGGAAGCCGGCGTCGGCGATCTCCTCGACGGCGGTGGTCGCCGACGGGATGTCCTCGAACTCCCTCGGCGGTGCGCCCTCGTAATCGGCCTCGTCGACGTGGATCACCTTGACCTCGACTTCGTCGCGGTCCATCGGCAGTGATCGCACGTAATCCGTCTGTTCTACCGTACGCTCCTTGTTCGCGTCGATGGGGACGAGTATTCGATACGTCACAGTCGGAAGTCGTTACTGAACCTACATAATTATTCATCGTATTTTGGCGGATCGGGAATCCGCCGGAGCCGGTGGCGCCCGTCACCCGGCCCGTCCGGTTCGGGATCCGCGGGACCACCGGCGCTACGGTACGAAAACCACCGGACAGTGTTCCTGTTCGAGGATCTGTTGTGGCGTGCTGTCCGAGAACACGGAGTCGATGAACGAGTCCTCGGTGTAGCCGATGACGACCGTATCGATGTCCGACCGCTCGACGATCGACAGGATCCGTTGGCGGACCTCGGCCATCGAGCCGACGTCCGTCACCGACTCGATCGACACCTCGACCGACACGTCCAACTCCTCGGCCAGTCGTCTGATGTCCGCTGCGCCGATGTTCTCCTCGAGATCGATCGAGTCCGCCGAGAGGTGGATCGCCGTCACCTCCAACTGGTCGTGAGTTCCGAACGTTTCGAGGGCGTAGTTGACGGCACGTTCGCTTGTCGGCGAGAAGCCGAAGGCCGACTGTGGCACCCGACTGTCCACCGGAACGATGTCGAACGGGAGGAGGACGTGCATACGTGAACTGTATCGTCGGGGAGCATATTTTTATTGATATTTATACATATAATAATCCTCTAAAAACAACGTGGGCGGTGTTCAGATAAAGATGAAGAGTGAGGCGGTGTGTTTTCGATCAGTCCAAAGAATTATGCCGAACCCACCCGCTCGTCATTCGACGTTTACGTCGGTCAGGTACCACGCAATAAGCCGCGCCTGCGCTCGGCGGACGATTCCGCTCGCGGTCGACTTGTCCACGCCGACCACGTCGGCGAGATCCGCCAGCGTGCACCCTCGCGGGACCTCGAAGTAACCCTCTCTGAGGCCGGCGGCGAGGAGCTCCTCTTGTCGGCGTGTGAGGAGTCGGTCCGACCGCTTCTTGTTCACCTTCGAGAGGAGCTCGTACTCGGTACCGCTCGCTTCCAGCGTCTTTCGGAGCTGGTCGAACTCCCCGCGAGTGCCGGTCAAGTCGAACTCGTAGAACCCGTTCCGCACTTCAATCGGAAACTCGGGCGGGAACCCTCCGGCTTCGACGAAGGCGTAGAAGTCGACATCGGTCGTCTCGTACGTCGTGAGGAGCCGATCGTCGGTACGTTCCAACACCTCGTACGCGTCGATCGCATCGTGCTCGCGAAACGCCGCCGCGACCGACTCCGGAGTCCGAGTCAGCACCTCACCGAGTTCCTTCGCGGTGGCGCCGCTGCGGACGCCGGAGAGGAGGCGAAAGGTCGCGTCGGGAAACGCCTCCGACAGGTCGGCGATGTACAGGTCCGGCGGGAGGCGAATGCGGAACCGAGCGTCGATCATGCTGGTCACCGCCGCTTCGGGCAGATACCAACATGTTGGGGTCACGCACACATGAATCGCCCGGCAACACTACGGTATGAACTCCGAGTCGGCCGCTGCGGCCACGAGCGGACGGACGAAGTTGCGGGCAATGGCGCGAACGATCGCCACGTCGATCCGAGAGCTGCGACGCCGCGATCCGGTTTTGTCCGCCGTGGCCGCGATCAACGCTGTCCTATTTGGTGCCTTCGCCGTCGGCATCGTCTTCGACCCAACGGTCGTCAACGGGGAACCGGCGTGGCTCAAGCCGACGAAGTTCGCCGGCTCGATCGCACTCGTGTGCGCGACGCTCGGCTGGCTCGGTGTCCACCTCCCGGTCGACCCGGACTTTCGCCGCCGCGTCTCCCGGGTCGTCGGGGTCGGTCTCCTCATTGAAATCGCCCTCATCGGCGGACAGGCCGCGCGGGGCGTTGGGTCCCACTTCAATCAGGCGACGGTCCTCGACGGGGTTGTCGGGGGAGTCATGGGCGTCACAATCGTCGTCGTCACCGTCGCGGTCGCAGCGCTGGCGGTCCGGGCGCGCAACAACGAGTTCGATGTCCACCCGGCGTTCGCCGCGGGCATCCTCCTCGGCATCGGGTGGTTCGTCGTCGGGGCGTTCGAAGGAGCGGCGATGATCGCGATCCAGTCACGGGTCGTCGAGGCGACGGAGCCGACGGTCCCGATCGTCGGCTGGCAGCTCGTCGGAGACCTCCGCCTCGCCCACTTCGTTGGCCTCCACGCTCTCCAGCTGTTGCCGCTGACTGGCTACCTCGCGGCTGTCGGACACCGCCGGGGCCTCGTCGACCATCCGCGACGCGCGGTATTCCTCGTCGCTACCGGATACGGCGCGGTCCTTCTCGGAACCGCCGCCCTCGGCGTCGCCCCGGCCCTCGTCTGACGAGCGATCCCGCGAAACGGACCAGTGGGGTTACACGGAGACGGAGTACCTACCGGCGTTCCGGATCACGGACCTCACGGAGCGGGAGGCGGACCTGATCGAGCACTTCGTTCCGGTCGCCGTCGACGAGGCGGGCGGGTTCGCGAACTTCCGGGAAACGGCGACGAAGACGAATTCGCTCGTCGATCGGCTGAAGGCGATCGAGTTGCCGGACGTCGACGACGTGGCCGCCGACTTGGAGAACTACCTGGAGACGAAGGAGCGCGCCGAGGAGCTCGACGCCAAGATCGAGCAGACGGACCGGCTCATCGACGAGATCGTCTACGAGCTGTACGGGCTGACCGAAGAGGAGATCGAGATCGTCGAGGAGGCAGTTAACTGACCATGGCGAGCCGCGATCCGGCTGAGTTACGCGACGAACTCGAAGATGTGGACTTCGACGGCGACCCAAGGCAGCTCTCCGAGTTGCGCTCGGAGGCTCGCGAAACTGTCGATGCACAGCGTGAGACGCTCAACGACATCGATACGAAGGCGAGTAAGATACTCCGGCTTAACGTCGCACTGATCGGCATTCTCATCTCTGTGCTGTCGATCGCGATACAGGTCGGTCCCGACTCCGAGACGGGACTTGGGAACGTCGAACCGTTCGTAAACGTCTATACGGAGATCGGACTCGGTGCGTTGGTCCTTTCAACGGCCTTCGCGGCGATGACGTACACCGCGTCGGAACTCGATGTCGGTGTGAGTTCCGAGAATCTCACGGGACTGCTTAAGGCCGGCTTCACACAGGAAGAGACCGAAGAGTTGCTCGTGCAGAACTACATCATGCGAATCAATTTCAACCGAAGTACGAACCTCCGGAACATCCCGCTGATCCAGTTGACGATCGTTCTGATCGTCTCGGCGATTGTCTCGTTCGTGCTGGGACTCTATCACGGTGTCTCGGGATCCGTTCCGATCTGGCTCTGGCTGTCATCGATCGTACTGCTCGGCGGAGTCGTCTGGGTGTCCGGACTGGTCACGCAAATCCGTCGAGCGATCGACGATCTTCTAGAGTGGCGTTGACCCAACGGTTATACACCTGACTGTATAAACTGGAAGTATGAGCACAGAAAGTGAGGAACAATCTGACCGTGAGGAGGCGCGTGAGAGTCTCCTCAGTGGCGGCGAGCGGGTCTCGAAAGGTCGCCAGCGAGACAACGACGACGCTGAGGACACCGACGACAACTGAACGGCCTGGCTGTAGGCGTATGCCGTGAATTCAATTTTTAATATTTGAGACGGCGACGAAGACGAACTCGCTCGTCGATCGGCTGAAGGCGATCGAGTTGCCCGACGTCGACGACGTGGCCGACGACCTGGAGAACTACCTGCGGACGAAGGAGCGTGCGGAGGAGCTCGACGCGAAGATCGAGCAGACGGACCAGCTTATCGATGAGATTGTCTACGAACTGTACGGGCTGACTGAGGAGGAGATCGTCGAGGAGGCAGTTAACACCGAGTAGGGAATTTTCGGCGGTGACTTTAGTTGAAACTGTATTCGTCTATACTTGTGATTCCTCAGTCTCTTCTTTCGCCTCCTGTATAATCTCGTCTTCAACAATTTCTGATCCGGGTCGATCTTTATCGGATTCTGCAATCCCTAAGATCGTCTGAATTCGAGGGGAAAATCCTGGATCTAGTTTACTCAAACCACGTTTGAGTCCATCTGCAACCTCTTTCCCGCCATTTGTCATCCGGACAATATGCATTCTGTCGTCCTCGTCAAGTTCGGCGAGATCTAGATCATCGAGCGACTGCATTATCTCCGTAAAGCCTGGATCAGTCGGACCCCACCGATCTCTCGTGAAACCCCAATCCTCCTTTTCGAGCGCGTTTACTCGATACTTGTAGAGAACTTTATGGTATTTTAGTTCTCCATCCATTTCCCCATCAAATTCATCAAGCATTAGCAAGTGGGGATGGTTCTTGCCCTCCTTGTCTTTCATTGTGCGTACCTCCCGAGGGATGCCTGGATCTGTTGGCGAGTCAACTGCCCTATCTTAGGGAACTCAGTCAGCAAACTCTCGTCAGAGGATGTACAAATAAACTGTTCGTCACACGAGTCAATGAACTCAAGTAGATTTTCTTTACCCTCAGCGTCGAGGTTCGAGAATGGTTCGTCGCATACAATTGTCGCCCACTTTGTCGTATTCGACTCCCGAACGAAGCGATTGTACGCGACCGCAAATGAGATGTTCATGAATGTGATCTCTGCGTCACTCAGATCTCCTGCTCGGTCGTATTTTCTGGGCCCTCCGGATCCAGGAATCTCGATACCTCCGTCTTGCATCATCTGAATCTCCAGTCCGATTTCGCCAGCCATTTTCTCGAAGATTTCCTGCCACTCTTCTGAGAATTCTTCAATCTCTGCGTTGATGCTCTCTTCCCGCATTACTTCCACCTCGTCTTTAGCCTCCTCCAGTCGTTCCTCAGAAGACTCTAGTTCATCTTCTAACTCCTCGATCTCGCCTTCTCTATCAGAAATTACTTCTTCGATTTCGTCAATGCTTGACTGGTAGCGTTCCAGTTCCTCTTCGGTTTCCTCAACGATAGCAGAGAAGTCGTAGTCATTATTTCGAATAATTCTTTCAATTCGCCCGTCGACATCACTCAGTGCCGGTTGTTCTTCACGAATCTCTTCGATCTGTTCATTGACCCTTTCTAACTCTGAATTGATCTCCTCCAGTTCCTCTTCGATCACTTCTAGCTCTTCTTCTGACCGGCTGATCTTATCGTCGATGTCTGCCTTGATTTCGTCACTTCGGTCCTCGACAGCACAGAACGGGCAGCGGGAGCGACTCAAGCGATCTTTAGCTAAATCTGTATCGACGTGTCCACTACACGCTGGGCAGACGAAGTCGTTTACAGCTTCAGCGATTATTCCGTTCCGCTCTGACTCCCGATACCGCTTCCACTGTCCCTTTTCTTTTCTCTTACTCCTTCGCTTGCGTTGTAAGGAATCCTGCTTCTGAGATGCTTCCGAGAGATCTTCTTGAAGCTCTTCGTTCGTCTCGATTGTTTCGATGATCTCTTCGAGTTCTCCGGACTCAGCAAGAGATTGAACTCGTTCGTACTTTTCCAGTTGGTTTTTGTCGCTACGGAGATTATTTTTTCGCTCGCTTTTATCCTCCTCTTTCCGACGTAGTGTCTGCTTGATTTCCGCGATTCTCTCTTCTAGCTGATCAATCTCTTCATCAGTCTCCTCTATCTCTTCCTGAGTGCCCTGATCGACTGCCGACCTAATGTGATCCAGCCGGGCGTCCTCCGACAGCCGCGAAATCGGCATCTGTTCGATGTGTGAGTGTACGAAGTGGTTTTTGATGACTTGTGTACTAGAGACCTCAGCAGATGGGTCTTCAGCTAGCCAGTCTGCAAGTGCTTCTTGTGCCTCCTCCTCACTTTTCTCGATATCATCCCTTCTGAACTGAGCACCTAGCTTACCACGTCGGAATTCTGTCCCGTCAGTGAATTTCAGAGAGACGTTGTTGTTCCGGCCAGTGGACAGTTCAATAGTTTCTCTCGAACCAAGGAGATTGTACAGGATCGCGTTGAAGGTGAGTGTCTTTCCAGTTCGATTACCGCCCTGTATTAGTAGATTCTCACCTTCGATGTTTGTGTGTTCAAACCCTCCGTACTCTTCTTTTGCAAATTCCCGAGAATGAATTTCCGTGATATTCATCTAATCTAACATTACAGATGCCATTTGAATAGTCCTTTTGATTTTCATAAAAGAGGGAACACATAGAATGAGGGTAGATAGTACGGAGAGGGCCAAGAGCCCTAGAGTTATTGACAGACTAGATATCAGAAGTGAGTGAGTTCCGAATACCACGGAAGCAAGCAAACCAGAATAAAACAGACACGTATATCGGAATACCTGACCATCAAACTTGTCAAAATCTTCTCTATTTTCTTTATAGATCTCGATAAAATCCTTTTGGCCATTCTTTTTCTCTATTTCTCTTTTCACATGGAGAATGATAGGAAATGAGAGAAAGGAGATCGCGGGCTTGCTAAGTAATTCCAGAATTAGCATGAATAAGAACCCAGCAACCGCTGCTCCAAACACTAGCTCACTTCTAGCTATGTCAGGGAGCCAATAGCTCGCAGTGCCATATGTAAGAATTGTTGTGATAACCCCTCCGGGCCCAGTCTGAGTAATTATTCGAATTAGAGACATATTTCAGAATTCTAAAACCCCGCCCACCAACCCGGCCTCGTAGCGTGAGGCGGCCGCGGACCGGGCTCGGGAACGTCGAGTCCGGGATCGACTTCCTCGCTCAAATAAAGTTGCCCCCACGTCGTGATCGACCAGTAGGTCTTGAAGCGTCCCTCGACGATCTCCCGTTCGTACCGATTGACGAGCTCGGCATCGAGTAACACCTTACAGCGCTCGGTGACGCGACCGGGGCTCACGGTACCGGCGAGGTCAAAGCCGATCTCCCAAGCGTCGGCGTCGCCTCCCCTAGCGAGCTGTTCGAGGATCCGCTCGTCGAGCTGGGTCATCCACGGGACGAATGACCGCATTCAGTCTGCGCCTCCGTTGGAATCCCCCGTAACGTCACCGCTGTCGGTTGCGGTGACATCGTCGGCCTCGTCGTCGAGGTAGCGCCACTCTTGCGTGTCGAGGCGGCCGTCGAGATAGGCTTCTCCATCCTCAGTGATGACGTATATCCCGTTACCGAAATGTTTGGTTAGACCTTCTTCAGTTAGCCGTTTACAGCGTTTATCGATGTATTGCCGTGAGTAGTTGATCGGGCCTTCCCGCTTCATCTCAGCCGGAGAACCAGACTCGTGTTCAGATAGATACTCAAGAACCCTATCATCGACAAGGGTCATCCAGTCTCCAGAATGTCTCATGAAGGACATCCAGTTGCCCTTCGCTGTATTACGACCGAATAGCAACTCATATTGATAATAGCATTATAAGAACTATCCAGCAACTATAAAAGCTTTCAGCATAGAATAATGCTCACGGAGCCCGAGTGAGAGAATCTCGGCAGTGTGAGAAAATGTAGGATCCCGGCCGCGGTGCTGGCACACCCGACCGGGTCGGGTTCTGTGTTGGCCCACAGAACCATGCAAACGAAGGCAACTGCGGGGCTTAAGCCCTGCGCGACGAACGGCGAACCGAGCGGACGAACTAACGGCTGCGGTCTTTGCGAAGCGCCGGCTGGCGGCTACGACGCGGCGTTCGGCGGCGCGCTCTGCAGAGAGTGCGCGGACGCGTTCGGCGACCTCCGCAACGACGTGCGGGAGGTGCGCGATGAGTAGCGTCGACACCGGTGAGAGCGGGACCGCCACAGGCGACGCCCTCGCCGATCTCACCGCCTTCCAGCGCGACCTCCTGTGTGCGCTCTCCCACGACGACGACCGTAAGGGGACCTCGCTGAAGGCGGAACTCGCCGGCTACTACGGCGATGAACTCAACCACAGCCGCCTCTACCAGAACCTCGACGAGCTCGTCGAGTGCGACCTCGTCGCCAAGCGGGCGCGCGACAAGCGCACCAACGAGTACCGCCTCACCGAGTCGGCCCGACGCGCCCTGGAAGCGCGCCGCGCATGGCAGGCGAGAGGTGAGACGGCGTGAGCCGCACGCGACCGTCGTCTATCCGATTCGACGCCCGCGAGACCCTCACGGGTGACCTCGACGACGTGACCGTCCGACAAGCGGTGGAGGGCCACGCGTGATGAAGAAACTCTGGCGATGCCGCCAGTGCGACCGGCTCGTCAACCGGTTCGTCAACGGCTGGGTCTGCCCGCGCTGTGGCTGGTGCTGCGGCCACTCACTCGCCCGCGTGAATCGGGGACCATGAGTCGGGACAGCGAGCAGCACGCCACCGCGCCCGCAGCGAGGACCCCCGCGGGCGACATCATCACGGATCTCGATCAGCTCTCGCTCGCAGCCACGTCGAGGACGTGCCAACACTGCGGTCGGTCGTTCATCGAAGGCGATGACGTCGTCGCGTACGTCCACAAGCCGGCCGAACAGCGGATCTACGAGGTCGGCCACTGTGTGTGCGCACACGCCGAACATCGCCAGCAAGAGGTGTTCACCCTCGGTGTCCACGAACTGATGGTCACCGGGCGTATCGGTGTCGCCTCTGACGCGGCGACCCAATCGACGTGGCCGATTCTCATCGACCCGGTCCCCGTGGGCGTGAGCGCGCCGGCGACGACGACGATCCGCTGGCTGCCGCCCGAGACACCACTCGCCGAGCAGGTCGTGCCGACGGCGACCCAGCGGCAACAGCGCCGGACAGCCCGGACACAGGTGACCGTCGGTGGCCATCAACCAACGGTGGAGGGTGACGACTGATGTCGCCGCCACACTTCGTCGACGACCGTCGGAACACGACGACCGGCCGCCATCGTCCACACCCACCCACGCCGAAGCAAGCAGTAGACGTGGACACCGTGCGCGCGACGATCGCGCACCTTCGTCGTGCCCTCACCGCGAGCGACGCTCACAATCCGGGCGCTGTCAACGCGGCCCTGTTGCAGGCCACGATGGCGATCGAGGAGACTTGCCACCCCAAGATTGCGGCCGCACTCCGGACTGCCCGCGGTGTCGATCCAGACTCGCGAACGCTACGGCAGTACATCCGGCAGCTACTCCGGCGGCTCATCGCGGTGGTCAACTGTTGGGAGCCATCCGAGTGATGCCAGCCAACGATCACTCCCGAGTGCCGCGTCCACAATCCACCGGACAGGGCCGCGAGCGTGGCGTCCGTCTCGTGCGTCCACCCGCTAGCGATGAGGCGGCTGGTATCCGCTGTGCCGCGGTCTCGCCGCGGATGACCGAGTGGGTGCCAGATGTCCTCGAACAGCTTCGCGAGGGAAGCATCGAGACGGTGCGCGCACAGACAAAGCACACCGACGCGTGGCGTGCGAGCTCATCGATACTCGATGCGACGCTCCCGGCGTGGAACTCCCTCAACGACAAGTGGGACGACGCGACCGCGGAGGCGGTCGCATACACGCAGGCGATCACCGAGCTCGCCGTAACCGACACGAATTCGACCGCCGAGTCGACGTATCACGAGCGGCGTCACGAATCGTTAATCGAAACGGTCGAAGCAATCGGGACGGGACGCGGCGCCGTCAACGCCGGACTCGGGGCGCTCGCGAAGGGGCCGGTCGCGCTCCATCGCGAGTTCGATCCCACCCCACGAGCGATTACGTTGGTCCTCGATGGGCCAGCATGGACCGAACTGACTGACCGTCGGACCGGAGTCCGTGCACTCGCGGCGATCGCCGTCCTCGCAGACGGATTCGACGTCCGGGTTGTCGCCTCGCCGGCACTCCAGCACGAACTCACCCACCGGTACCCGCGGTGGACCGAAGTCCATCTCGGTCTTACTGACAGCCGGGACCGGTCCCCCCAACAGGGACACCGCAGTTCCGATGAACCAGCTGCACCCACCGACATCACACAATTGGCGTGGATCGCTCTCGATGGACTCGCGTCCGCACCCGGGAAACGGCAGTTACTCGCCGCGTTACCCACCGAGAGTGGTCTGACGTACGCCGAGCTCGAAGCCGATCCCGAACTCGCGATCGAGCGCGGGACGATCGGTCGGTACGTCATCGACTTGGAGTCGCGAGGGTTAGTTGCGATCGACCGGCGTCGAGAGCACAACACGGTTCGGCTCACCGACCTCGGGGAGACGGCCGTCAGTAAGTGTCTCACGCCGGATTGTGAGCTCCACCACCCGGACCAGACCCAGTTGGCACACAGTCTTACCGCGACCACTCACGATTCACCAAGTACAGTGTCGCCCCCGCGAGGGGCATTGGGGACCGAACCGACCACGGTCGAATCGTGGCTTGCGGCGACCGGCGACGGCGACGAGGGCTACGTCCAGCGGATCGACACCCACGACGCGGCGTCGATCCACCAAAGGTTCACCATCCCGGCGGAGACTGGAGCGGTTACGCTCGTTGATGACCCGGTTGAACCGTTTGACGACGGTCGAGTGAGCTACTTCAGTCACCTCGACGGCGAGTGTCTCGCCATCGTCCAGTGGGGCGGTCCACTCGCCACACTAGGACGTCTCGCGGGTGTCTTACTCAGCGACACGGCCCTGTCGGAGGTCCTCACACCAACGCGACTCGGTGAGACGTTCGCGAACATCCACGGTGGGTCCGGCGGACACACCGGTTCACCCGGCCGGACTCTGCGTCGCGGCCAGCAAGTCGGCTGGTTCAGCGAACACGAGGAGGTGTACGAGAACTGGCGTAACCGGATCGAGAGCGTCCGCGAGACGCATCTCACTCGCCTCAGTGCGCTCACCGATAGCTCCGACAGTGCGGCCCGTGGTGAGTTATTCGAGGACCTCCACGGACTCATCGCGACGGCGACCCAGCTGTATCACGCTGCTGGCGTCGATCTGACCCTAACGGTCCGGCTGCCGGACACCGAGACGCTCGCCCAAAGCGAAACGAAGCGAGACGATCTTTGTGACTTCATTCGGTATACGGTGCCGAAACAGTCGGTGTACGGCGTTCACTCAGGCTATCGGATGTTGTTCGAAGAGCGTCCGGCGAAGCTCAAGCGACGGTTGCCGTACGACATCGAGACAGGCGCTTCGATGGAGCTAACAGCGTCGTGGGTGCTCGCCGGACCGACGGCGACAACGCTCCAGACAGCCATTTCCGAGGCGCTTGCCGCGGAACTCGACACCCTTCGCGAGGCGATCGCCACCGGCAACGAACGGGCACCGACGCTAACCGTGCCCGTTCGCGACGGGACGACATACACGTCGCTCCGCCGGATCGTCGACGAACTCGCCGTGGAGTACGACACCGGGTGGACGCCGCGTGTTCGACGCGAGCTCACGCGGTTCTGCCTCCGATCGTTCGGCCGCGAGGTGCCACACCGAGCGAGTCCGTACGACGCGGTCACCTGTTTGGTGCGAGCACTCGATGACCCACGCCAACAGGAGTGGGAGCCAGCAGTGATCAGGGCGGCGACAACGCTGCCGAGCAGTCGCTTCCGCCCTGACCTCGCACCGACGGCGACGAAGCTGTACGCGACGCTACTCAACGCGTCTGAGCCACGTGGTCGGCAGGAACTCATCGAGCGCGCCGACATCTCGGCCAGTAGCTACGACCGCCGTATTGGGACTGTCAGCGATCTCCCTCGTGTTCGGCCGACAACGGTGGGCGGACACCGGAAGTGGTACGCCGTCACACAGACGGAGGCGGCTAGTGCGGGCCAGAGGCCGGAGCGCTCACGCCACCCTCTACGGGCTCGCCCGACCACCGCGCGTGTCGCTTCAACTGCTGGAGACAGCCGCGGCGATCCAAACAGGGCGGTGAGGGGAGATGTTCAACTGACAAGACAGTTCAGAAGCGGTCCTACTCGATCAGCCGAGATCCGGACGGCGACGGCAGGGCAGCCAACGCTGCATCGGTTCCGAGCCTCAGGCAGGCCACAAAAGAGGCCGCCGGCTACCTTGTGGAGGTATCGATTCCAGGTAGATTCTCCAGCAACGGAACAGGCGGGAGTGGACTCGCGACACAGCAAGCAGTCTACCAGATGCATCGCTCGCACACCGATTGCCGCGAAGACAACTCACGACACACAATGGCCCGATCGACTACGGACGAATTCGACTGGGAGAATAGAGATTATCACCAAGACGCCCTTGTGGACGGATTCCCCCGTCTGAATATTGTGAATTACGAGTATGAGACAGGGTATCGGAAACACCTCGTGAAACTGCTTGAGAAGTACGACTGGGACGTTTCGACAGAAGTGTGGGATGACAATCGAAATGGCCGGGTTGATATCTTCGCAGAGCACCCGTCTGTCGGATGTATTGGGATCGAGGTCAAACGGACGCCTAAACGACAGGGCGGGCCAATTTCTGAGGGGATCGCACAGCTACTGAACTATCGCTCCTACACCTACGAGGAGTTCGACGTCGACTATTGGGTACTCGCTCCTGGCTTTGATGTCTCAACTGGACCTGGGGGAATGCCGTCAGAAAGAAAAAAACAGGTTCAGATCCAGTTACAGATGATACTTGTCGAACTTAAGATGGGAATGCTCGTCCGGTGGAAAAGATCGATTCTGTTCGGAAAGAGCCCTACACCGAGAATTAATCCACGGCATCCGGAATACTTCGACGAAGCAGATCGGCGAGCGCTTAACGAGACTATTAACGGCCGGAGCTGGGATGCAGGTGAGTACGAAGCAGGAGAGTAGATTCCCACTCACCGAGGTCGATTCCGAAGTATTCCAAGATCATGGCTGCTACAGAGGCCGTAACAAGCGAAAGAACTGTTTCCACAGCAGTTTACCCGACCATCGACCACGAACCATCAAAGAAGAGCGCAATGATGGTCCAGCCCACGAGCCCAAACGACAGTCCTCGAACAAGCCGAGTACGTTGTTGAGCAACACGACCAAGTCGCCCGAACGACTGACAACCAAGCCCACGAGGACCTCCGATACGCCGTCCACGGGGTGCTCGAAGGCGAAGCGGAACACCCCCAGCGGGCTGGACGCAGACTGACGGCGTGACCGTTGGCTACGGGAGCGGCGAGGCGATGTACGACAGCTGGGGCTATGTAAAAGACTGGGGGAGACCTTCCCGTTACGGAGAATCAAGGAGAAAGCCTCGCGCTTCAACGCGGGGATGAATCCGACAGTTCTCTACAGTAACCAGGACTCTCAGAGGCATACACCGAAGTGCTAGAGGCAGGGTTGGATGAATTGGAGAGTTGAATATCCAGCAACAACGTAGTTCGCACATGCTACTGTAGTTGTCGGATTCACCCCACGGCTAAACCCGTGGGCTTTCTCCTTGCCTATCTGTAGGGTCGTGTAGTTAACGGTGGGATCTGTGATGAACGCTATTGCCGAGTGGTTCGATAGAGGTAGTTTAAGTGATGACAATACTTGCGGTGGGTCACCCTTTCTTACCCAACAGATAGTCCGTGACAGCGTCGAATAAGTAGGCTGTGGTGACCAAATCCGGTCAATCCCGAGTTGCCGAGACAGCCTCGACGACCGATTGGGCGTTTGCCGCAACCCGACCGTACGAATCGTCGGCAATTGCATTGTGGTCAACGATTGAACTACCGACACCGACCGCGACTGCACCGGCCTGGATGTAGGCACCCGCGTTCTCCGCACCGACGCCGCCGGTCGGGACGAGGGGGATCTGCGAGAGGGGGCCGCCGATCGCTGCGACGTGATCTGGTCCCCCAGTCTTTGCGGGAAATACCTTCACCGCGTCGGCGCCGCCTTGGTAGGCTTCAAGCACCTCAGTCGGCGTGTAAGCGCCCACCACGATCGGCGTTCCGTAGCTGTTCGCCGTTCGGATGACGTCACGGTTCACCGTCGGCGTCACGAGGAACTCCGCGCCGGCGAGCTGTGCCGCACGCGCTGTCTCCGCGTCGAGCACGGTGCCCGCGCCGACCAGCACGTCCTCGACCCGATCCGATATCAGCTCGATCGATGCCATCGCGTTTGGCGAGTCTACCGTGACCTCAAGCGCCGTCACGCCGCCGTCGACAACGGCATCCGCGACCGCCCCGGCGTCGTCTGTGTCTACGTCCCGGAGGATTGCAATTACTCCGCTGTCCGTGATTCGGTCTAGTCGGTCAGTTTGCATGGTGAGGCCCTCCCTCGGAGGAGTATTAAATCAAACCGTGTCGAGGATGATCGTGCGCGTCACAATAGTTCGAGTTCGATTGTTTTCGCGGCACTGGAAACGAGCCCGGCCGTGTCTTCCTCGAGCCGTTTCCCCTGCATCTCGTCAGACGGCCCGGAGACGGTGACTGCGCCCACAGGATCGCCGTTGACGACGATAGGAGAGGCGACGCACTGCCAGTTCGCGTCGAGCTCGCCGCGATCGAACGCGATTTTTCGGTCCCTGATCGACCGGAGTTCGGAGCGAAGCGTCGCCGGGTCCGTCACGGTCCGGTCAGTCTTTCTATCGAGCCCATAGCGGTTGACGTACTCGTCAACTGCGTCCGCTGACCGGAACGCGAGAATTGCCTTGCCCGCCGCGGCCCCGTGGAGTCGGACGCTCCCCCCTACTGCGATTGGATGGTCGTCATTACCGATCCGGTGTAAGTAAATGGCGTCCGCTTCTTCCGGAACCACGAGGTTCGCGACCGCGTTTGTGTTCTGCGCCAGTTTTCGTATCTCGCTTTGTGCCGCCTGATAGACGGTATTCCGTTCTCTCGTCCCGAACCCGATCCGCAGGAACCGATGGGTGAGCTCGTAGGTCCCCTCGATGTTCTTCACGTAGCCGAGCGTACAGAGCGTCGAGAGGTGGTTGTGAACCGCGCTTTTCGAGACATCCATCGCGTCGGCTAATTCGGTGACTCCGGCGCCGTTACGCTCGTATAGTTCCTCGACGATCTGCAGGGACGTTGCCGTCGCCTGAACGGAGATGGTGTCCGGGTCTCCCATCGTTTCTGAGAGTGGTATGGGAGACAGCGGTATAACACTTGTTTAGTATAGGAGAACACAGTCGTGGATCAGAATATAATATTGGGTATAAAATTTATAAATTAAATATATTATACCCGCAATACTAGGCGGACGCGGCATAAATTTGAAAAAACGTATATAACTGGGCTCTGTTCAGCTTATGAAAACACAAATAATGCGGTTCTGAGCTGTTTTTAGGACAAATGTCCAGTAATTTTATATAGCTGTAGCATGAGGAACGGATAGTCAGGTACGATCATGACTAACAAACCAAACTACGCACAATACGGGCGACGTCGACTCATGAAAGGCGCGGGAATCGCGGGGCTCGCGGGACTCGCAGGGTGCATCGGAACCGGCGATCCCGAAAGTGGAGGGGATGGCAGCGACGGTAGCGACGGCAGCGATGGTAGCGACAGCAGCGATGGTAGTGACGGTAGCGACGAGAGCGACAGCGGCAACGGCATGGCGTCGGAGATCAACGTGTGGGGGTGGGACGTCGCCGCGCGAGCGCTGATGATAACTTCCGAGGAGTACGAGTCCGAGAACGACGCAACGGTTGCCGTCGAGGAGTTCGGTCGGTCCGCGATGAAAGACCGGCTTCAGACGAACCTGCTTTCGGGCTCCGGCGCGCCGGCGGTCTCCATGCTGGAGTCGGTCGACGGTCCCTCGCTCATCGACACGGGCTCCGTCGCACCCCTCTCCGACGAGATTGAGGAAGCGGGTGTCAAAGACGACTTCATCTCCGGGAAGTGGGAGGCGCTCACCGTTGACGGCGACATCTACGCGCTCCCGTGGGACACCGGCCCGACGGCGGTGTACTACCGGCGGTCGGTGTACGACGAACACGATATCGACCCGGACGGCATCGAGACGTGGGCGGACTTCATCGAGGAGGGTCAGAAGCTGCCCGACGAGCAGTACATGCTCAACCTCCCCGAAGGGGACCTCTCCGGCGTCTGGCGGTACCAGTTCCGTCAGCTCTCCGGCGAACCCTTCCTCGAGAGCGGCGAGGTGAACATCCACAACGAGAAGTCGCTCCGCGTGGCTCGCAACATCAAGGAGATTTACGACGCCGACATCGCGGCTAACATTGAGGGGTGGACGTCCGCTTGGTTCAGCGCCTACGGCGACGCGACGATCGCGTCGCTCCCCTCGGCGGCGTGGATGGAGGGGACGCTGCGCGCCGAGCTCCCCGACACCGCGGGCGACTGGGGCGTGTTCAAGATCCCCGCGCTGGAGTCGGGCGGCCCGCGAGCGTCCAACTGGGGCGGCTCCAACCTCATGATAGCCGACCAGGTGTCCGACGACAAGAAGGCTCGCGGCTGGGACTACTTGGAGTTCTCGCTGGCGACCGAGGAGATGCAGCTGGCGATGTACGACGAGTACGGGCTCTTCCCGGCGCTTGAAACCACCTACGAGGACCCGGTCTTCGAGGAGGAGCTCGACTTCTACGACGGACAGCCCGCGCGGGCGCTCTTCGCCGAGGTCGCACAGGAGGCTCCCGGTTACCGGTTCACCGAAGACACCCCCGAGGTGTCGCAGGCCATCGAAACGGAGCTCCAGCGTATGATTAACGGGGAACAGTCGGCCGAAGAGGCCGTGCAGGCGGCCGCGGAGACGGTCGCCGAGAACACCGATCGGAACCTCGCGTAATCCGGGAGGAGTCGATCGCATGGCCACTTCTGACGAAACAGAGGATCGCGTCGGGCAGGCATATCGCCGCCGTCTTCGCGGTGCAGTCGGGAGAGCGACGCGACGGTCGAGGCGAGCGGCGCGACCGCTCTGGGACCGGTTCCGCTTCGCCAGACAGGACCTGACGGCGGCGACGCCGACGCTGCCGCGAGTCGCGTACATATTCATCGCGCCGTTCTTCCTGTTGTTCAGTGCGTTCCTGGCGTTCCCGGTGTTTTACACGCTGTACCTCTCGTTTTTCGAGTACCGAGGAGTCGGACAGGGGTCGCTGTTCTGGATCGACCTCGGCCCGTTGTACCTCGAGATCCCGCAGATCGCACAGCTGGAGTTCATCGGGCTCGGGAACTATGCCCGCCTGCTCAGCAACGAGCTGTTCTGGCAGTCGATGTTCAACACGTCGTACATCTTGGTGATACAAGTCCCGCTGATGATCGGGCTAGCGCTCGCCCTCGCGCTCGCGCTGAACGCGTCGTTTCTGCGGCTTAAAGGAGTGTTCCGCACAGCGATCGCGTTACCCGTCTCGGCGAACCTCGTGGCGTACTCAACGGTGTTCCTGCTGCTTTTCAACGAACAGCTGGGATTCCTCAACTACGCCCTCGCCGGCGTCGGACTCGGCCCCGTCCCGTGGCTGACCGACGCGTTCTGGGCGCGGAACACGATCATCGCGGCGGTGACGTGGCGGTGGACCGGATACAACATGATCATCCTGCTGGCCGGGCTTCAGACGATCCCGCAGCAGCTGTACGAGGCCGCCGAGATCGACGGTGCGAACCGGTGGGAGAAGTTCCGATACGTCACGCTCCCGCAACTCAAACCGGTGTTCCTGTTCGTCATCGTCCTCTCAACGATCGGGACGTTCAAGCTGTTCGCCGAGCCGTACGTGATCACCGGCGGCGGTCCGACCAACTCGACTATCACTATCGTGCAATACATTTACCGACAGGCGTTCGTTAACTTCAACCTGGGCTACGCGAGCGCGCTCACGGTCGTGTTCGTCGTGATCGTCAGCGTGTTCTCTGTCGTCCAGATCAAGATCGGGGGTGAGGACTGATGCGCGAACAGCGCCGGAAGGACGCGGTCTGGCAGTTCCTCACGTACGCCTTCGTCGTCACAATGGTCGTGGTGATGATGGTCCCTCTGTACTGGATGCTGGTGGCGGCGACGCTCCCGCAGGAGCAGTTCCTGCAGTTTCCGCCGCGGCTGGTACCCGGGACGGCGTTCCTCGACAACTTCGCGGCCCTGCAGGAGCGGCTCGACTTCGTCCGGACGATCCGGAACAGCGTCCTCATCGCGGTGATCTACACGCTGCTCTCGCTGGTGTTGTGCTCGATGGCCGGCTTCGCGTTCGCAAAGTACGAGTTCAAGTTCAAGGAGCCGATCTTCTACGCGATCTTAGCGACGCTCGTGTTGCCGATCCAGCTCCTCGTCATCCCGCTGTTCCTGCTGATGGCACAGCTGGACTGGACGAACACGTTCCGAGCGATAATCCTCCCGTGGGCGGCGAACCCCATCGGAATCTTCCTCATGCGGCAAAACATGAAATCGATCCCGGACGCGTTGCTGGAGTCCGCCCGGATGGACGGGGCGACGGAGATCCAGATATTCTACCGGATCGCGCTCCCGACGATGCGGTCGTCGCTGGCCGCGCTGGCGATCATCCTGTTCCTGTTCCAATGGGACTTGTTCTTGTATCCACTCGTGATCCTCGAGAGCGCGGACATGTACACGATCCCGATCGGGTTGGCACAGCTGACCGGCTTCCAGCGTATCTACTACGATCAGATCATGGTGGCGGCGACGCTCGCTATCGTCCCGATGGTCGTGTTGTTCTTACTGCTGCAGAAACAGTTCGTTAGCGGCATCCTCGCGGGGTCGCTCAAGGAGTAACCAATGTCAGGAATCAACATCTCTGAGCTCGATAAAGTGTACGACTCCGGAACTGAGAACGTGGTCGCGGTGAAGGACCTCTCCGTCGAGATCGACCACGGCGAGTTCCTCGTCTTGGTCGGGCCGTCCGGCTGCGGGAAGTCGACGACGCTCCGCTGTCTCGCGGGCCTTGAGGACGTGACGGACGGCTCGATACGGTTCGGCGACGTAGACGTCACGGACCGCCGGGCCAGCGAACGTGACGTGGCCATGGTGTTCCAGAATTACGCGCTGTACCCGCACATGACCGTCCGGGGCAACATCGGCTTCGGGCTGAAGCTCTCGACGAAGCTGACCGGTGACGAGATCGAACAGAAGGTCGAGAACGTCGCCGAGATGCTCGGTATCAGCGAACTGCTCAACGAGAAGCCGAAGTCGCTCTCCGGTGGGCAACAGCAGCGCGTGGCACTCGGACGGGCGATCGTTCGGGAGCCATCTGTGTTCCTGATGGACGAGCCGCTCAGTAACCTCGACGCGAAGCTCCGGTCGGACATGCGGACCGAACTGCAGGAGCTCCAAGCCGATCTCGACGTCACGACGGTGTACGTCACGCACGACCAGACGGAGGCGATGGCCATGGGCGACCGGATCGCCGTGATGGACGGCGGCGTGCTCCAACAGGTCGGCGCGCCTGAGGACGTGTACCGCTCGCCCGTGAATCAGTTCGTCGCGGACTTCATCGGCTCGCCGAGTATCAACCTCTTTATCGCCGACGTCGACGGCGCGACCCTTCGGGGCCCCGGCGGGTTCACGTACGAGCTCGCCAACCCCGAACCGGTCGCGGGGCACGACCGCGTCAGCGTCGGCGTCCGACCTGAGGACATCACCGTCGTCGAGGCGGGGCAGAACACCGCCGACGTGACGGTCGTCGAGCCGATGGGGAACGAGAACTTCCTCTACATGGAGATGGCCGGCCACGAACTCACCGCCCGCGTCGCACCGGCGGTCCGGCCGACGGAGGGCACGCACGTCCCGTTCGACTTCAAGGAAGCGGCGCTCTACCTGTTCAACGCCGAGACCGGCGACGCGCTTAAGACCAAGACGGACACCGTCGACTCAGCAGTCGTCGGGACAACTGAAGACTGACTAACCTACCATGTACATCACCGACTACGAGCTGTTCGAAGTACCGCCCCGCTGGTTATTCCTGAAGCTGACGACGAGCGATGGCACCGTCGGCTGGGGAGAGCCGATCGTGGAGGGGCGGTCTCACACGGTCGTCGCCGCGGTCGAGGAGCTGCTCGACAACTACCTACTCGGCGAGGATCCGACACGGATCGAAGATCACTGGCAGGCGATGTACCGTGGCGGATTCTATCGCGGCGGCCCCGTGCTGATGAGCGCGATCGCCGGCGTCGACCAGGCGTTATGGGACCTCAAAGGGAAACAGTTCGGCGCGCCCGTCCACGAGCTGCTCGGCGGTCGCGCACGGAACCGGATCCGCGTGTATCAGTGGATCGGCGGGGACCGACCGGCTGATGTCGGTGACGCCGCTCAAGAGAAGGTCGATGCAGGATTCACGGCGCTAAAAATGAACGCGACCGCGGAGCTACGGCCTATCGATACCCCAGCCACCGTGGACGACGCGGTCGACCGGATCGCGGCTGTTCGGGAGTCGGTCGGCGACGAGGTCGACATCGGAGTCGATTTCCACGGGCGTGTGTCGAAACCGATGGTTCGGCGGCTTGCGGCCGCGCTTGAGCCGTACGACCCGATGTTTATTGAGGAACCGGTGTTACCTGAGCACAACGATGCGCTCTCGGGTATCCGGCAGTCGACGACGATCCCGATCGCAACCGGCGAGCGAATGTACTCGCGGTGGGATTTCAAAGAGGTGTTCGAGACGGACGCCGTGGACCTGATCCAGCCGGATGTCTCGCACGCGGGCGGGATCACGGAAATGAAGAAGATCGCGTCCATGGCCGAGGCGTACGACGTGTCGATCGCGCCCCACTGTCCGCTCGGACCGATCGCACTCGCGTCTTGCATTCAGGTTGACGCGTGCACGCCGAATGCGCTGATCCAAGAGCAGTCGCTCGACATTCATTATAATGAAACGAGCGACGTGTTGGACTATCTCGCCGATCCGACGGTGTTCGAGTACCGCGACGGCTTCGTCGACATCCCCGAGGGAGACGGCCTCGGGATCGAGATCGACGAGGAGTACGTCCGCGAACAGCGCGGCGACGTCGATTGGCACAACCCCGTTTGGCGGCACGACGACGGCTCCGTCGCGGAGTGGTGAGCCGGATGAGAACTCGAACGCGCCGACACGGAGGCGAACTATGACACGCCGACACGAGTCCCCGACCGAGCACGCGGTGTCCGGCCGGTTCGCCGGCGAGACCGCGATCGTCACCGGGTCGACGCGCGGGATCGGCGCCGGAATCGCGGAACGGCTCGCCGACGAGGGGGCGAACGTCGTCGTCAGCGGTCGCACCGTCGAGGCCGGCGAGGCCGTCGTCGACCGGATCGCGGATCGGACCGCGGACGAGTCGACCGACGGCTCGCGGACCGGCGACGCGACCTTCGTCCGCGCTGACATGCGCGACCCGGACGACGTGGCGGCGCTGGCGGAGGCGGCCGCCGAGCGGTACGGGTCCGTCGACGTGCTCGTGAACAACGCTGGCGTGCAGACGGAGACGGCCGCCGACGAGGCGACGCTCGACGACTGGGAGTTCGTCGTGGAGACGGACTTCCGAGCGTACTGGCTCGCCGCACGAGCAGCCCTCGCGCACATGGACCGCGGGGCAATCGTGAACGTCTCGTCGAACCACGCGTACGCGACGATGCCCGCTCACTTCCCGTACAACGCGGTGAAGGCGGGCATCAACGGCATGACGCGGTCGCTGGCCGTGGACTTCGGTCCACGCGTCCGGGTGAACACGGTCGTTCCCGGCTGGGTGGAGATCGAGCGAACCCGCGAGGAGCTCCCGGAGGGGCGGTTCGAGGAGGTCGAGTCGATCCATCCGACCGGTCGGATCGGCACACCGGCCGATGTCGCCGGGGCCGTCTCGTTCCTCGCGAGCGAGGACGCCGCGTTCATTACGGGGGCCGCCCTGCTCGTGGACGGCGGACGCGGCGCAGTGATGCAGGACGACACGCTCCCGAACTACCGGACACGGGAACGGTCGAAATAACCGACGGCCACAACCACTAGGGCTTCTGACGGACGTGCTCAACTACGGCTTAGCGACCTGTAGTCCATCGACACGGTCTCCCTCGATGACGGCGACTCCGTACGGTCCCACAAAGCTGCCGTCTGCTGATGAGTCGCCGTCGAGTGCCACGTCGACGTTGTCCCGGTTGGTGTCGTCCACTACGAGCGAGTCTGGATCGATTCCCGGCAACTGAAGCCGATCGCTCGTGAAGTTCGTCACCCACGTATAGCCGCCGCGGGACCCGACTCGGACGCCGTCTGGAAGCTGATCGGCGCGTCGGACATCCGCGCGTTCGAGCAAGTCTGACGCGAGCGTATCTGCCAAGTCAGCCCCGGGCCAGACCCCGCAGTAGGTGACCTGGCCGTCACCGACCACATTGGTGACGACTGCCGGCCGACCGTTCGCCGGACCATCGACGTCGTACACATACATGGGTTCAGCAGCGTTGGGAACGAGCCATTCGGCCCAGGTCCGAAACTGAACGGCCTGAATCACGTCTTCATCGACACCGCTGTCAGTGGGGCTGTCGACTCGCTGGACCGCGGTTTGGAGGCGTCGCGGCAGCGACTCGTGCTGGTCGATGTCCGCACCGACGAGATCAGCTAGCGGGCCGGGTTGGGGTGCCGGCCGGAGCTTGTTTTCCGCGTCCTTCACGCCGGTTCGGGGCCCGAAGAGGAGCTCCCCACCGTCGGCGACGTAGTCGCTCAGCTTGTCGGCGAGACCTTCGGTAACGAGGTGGAGTGCGGGCGCGACGACGGCCGCGTACCCGGAGAGGTCAGCACTCGGTGGGATCACGTCGACCTGTACGCCGTAACTGCGCACGGCGCCGTAGAAGGCCTCTTGGAGCGCCCAGTAATCGAAATCCGGCGCGTGCGGCTGAGTGTCAAGCGCCCAGAGCGAGTCGTAGTCGAAGATAGTCGCTACCGGAGCGTCCACGTGAGAAACACCGTCGAGTGCGGTGAACTCCTCGGCCGTTCGCATAGCGTCACCGTACCCACGGTCAGGCGAGCCGTCCGCCTTCCGGAGTCCGGCATGGTACTGTTCTTGGCCTTCGAGACAACGCCGCCACCTGAAGTAGAGGACAGCACCGGCCCCGTGGGCGGTGGCGTGGTGAGCCCACAGCCGCATCGCGCCCTCACCCGGCTGCGGACAGTGTGGTGGCCAGTTCACATCGCCCGGCTGCTGTTCCATCACCCAGAACGGCCGGTCTAGCGCGCTCCGGTAGAGGTCGTGGTCCATCCCGACTTGGTCAGGGTCGCCGGCCCGCAACTGGTCCGGTGACGCCTCCGCGTCGTAGCGGTCCTGGACGAACCCCGTCGGGTATGAATCCCACGCGACTCGGTCGAGATCAGCACTCACGTCATACGCGTTCAGCGTCGGGAATCGTCCCATGAAGTTGTGGGTGACGAACCAGTCGGGGTCGGCCTCGCGTATCAAGTCGGCATGGACGCGATTGTACTCGACGACCGAATCGCTGGCGAAGCGTGCGTACGCCAGCAAACGCGAGGGGTGATGTTCGGCAGGGGTCGGGCCCGGCGGATCGACCTCCTCGAAGGCTCCGTACTGTTGGCTCCAGAACGTGTTCCCCCACGCCTCATTGAGCCGGTCGATGTCACCGTACCGGTCCGCGAGCCAAGTCCGGAACGCGTCGGCGCAGTCGTCGCAGTAACACCGGACAGTCCTATGACAGCCGAACTCGTTGTCCGTCTGCCAGCCAGCGACGTGCGGCGAGTCGGCGTATCGCTCGGTGATTTGCTTGACGATCCGGGTCGTCTCCTCGTGGTACGCGTCGGAGTTGAAACAGTAGTGTCGGCGGCTGCCGTGTTCGCGGACGGTCCCGTCGGCATCTTCTTGTCGGATCGACGGTCGCTCGTCGACCAGCCACTTCGGTGGCGTCGCCGTCGGCGTGCACAACACCGCCTGCATCCCGTGGTCGCCGATGAGTTCGACAGCTTCGTCGAGCCACTCGAAGTTGAACGTGCCACGCTCGGGCTCGAGGGTTCCCCACGAGAACTCCGCCATTCGCACGTACTCGAGGCCGGCGTCTGCCATTGCAGCGACGTCGCGTTCCCACTCCTCGCTCGGCCAGTGTTCGGGAAAGTAACAAACTCCGATACGCATAGCGCATCCACTCAACCGCGCCACCTAAGCGTTCGGATAGGTGGGTATGAGAAGACGGTGTGATATTTATATGGGCGAAAGGACCGTGTGGTATGAAGAAACGCAGGGCGGACGCCACCGCAGTCACGTACGACCCGACCAGCCACGAGGTCACGATCGCGGATGACGCCGGGAATTTACTCGTCGGGGCCCTTGACGCGGCCGCAGTCGATGGCGATAATGAGCGAATGCAGGTCGCGGACGTGTCACTCTCGACCGAAGCAGGCGGCGTCGAAGCGATTTGCACCGTCGAGAACGCTAGCAACGAGCCGGTCCGGGCGGGCGACATTACTTTTAGGTTCGAGACCGCATTCAGCGCGGACGCGCGCGTCTACCGGCACGGGTACCAGTCGTGGTCGTCGACGGGTACGCTCCCGGTTGGGGAGCGCTTCCCCACGGAGAGCCCAGACAACGCCCCGATGATGAACGACCTCGCAGCGTCGACTGACGACCGGACCAGCAGTTACCTGACCGGACTCGTCGAGGACGACCGATACGTCACGGCGGGGTTTCTCGAGCACGATCGCTACTGTACCCGGTTTGAGATCGACGACGACGACAGTGGCGTCGCAACACTCCGCGCGGTGTGCCCGCTCGAAGGGACACGCCTAGCGCCCGGCGAACAGTTGGCCCTCCCGCCGCTGTGGGTCGACGCTGATCGTGAGCTTCGGGAAGGGCTCGCTGCGTTGGCTGACTGCGTCGGCGAGCGGATGAACGCTCGCGTGCCTGAAACTTCACCGACCGGCTGGTGCTCGTGGTATCACTATTTTACCGACGTCACCGAAGCGGACGTACGAGAGAACCTCGCCGAACTCCGCGAGTGGGGGATCCCAGTCGACGTCGTCCAAATCGACGACGGGTACATGGAGGCGTTCGGCGACTGGCGATCGATCGCCGACGGGTTCGAGGATATGAGCGACGTTGCGGACGACATCTCAACCACCGGGTACCGACCGGGGCTGTGGCTCGCGCCCTTTTACGTGGAGGCCGGTGCCGACTTGCACGCCGACCACCCGGAGTGGTTCATTACGGAGCCGACCGACGCGGCTGCTGATGGGCCGGGAACACCCGTCGACGGCGGCTTCCGCGCCGGGTCGTCGCTGTACGGGCTTGACACGACGCACCCGGAAGTTGTCGACTGGCTTCGAGAGACCGTGTCGACGGTCGTCGACGACTGGGGGTTCACGTATCTGAAGCTTGATTTCCTCTTCGCAGCGGCGCTACCCGGTGAGCGATACGACGCTGAGGCGACCCGGATGGAGGCGTACCGTCGAGGGATCGAGACGATCGCCGAGGTGGCCGGTGACGACGTATTTCTCCTCGGGTCCGGCGCGCCGATGGCCCCAAGCGTCGGACTCTTCGACGCAATGCGGATCGGCCCGGACACCGATCCGACCTGGGAAACACCAGGGGAATCGGGGAGCCAACCGGCATTAAAAAACGCCGTCCGCAATACGCTCACGCGGAACTACTTGCACCGGCGCTGGTGGCTCAACGACCCCGACTGCCAGCTCGTTCGGGACACGAGCGACCTCACCGGAGCCGAGCGCGAGGCGTTCGCAGCGCTCGTCGCCACGACTGGTGGTGTAAACGTGTTCTCGGACCGGCTCGCGGAGATCGCTCCGGCCAGTCGACGGCTACTAGAACGGTCTATCCCGCCCGCGAGCGACGCCGAGGTCGCGGGGCTCGACGCAGAGCGGTTCCCGTCACGTGTCATCTGCGACCGACCGGGCGACGAGACCACGACTGTCGCACTGTTTAATTGGTCAGACGAACCGTCGACGGTCCGATTCGACGCATACGAACACTTAGAGAGAGGCTCGGGAGCCGACCCAATCGTGTGGGACGGCCTGTCGGGCACGCTCGTTGACGGCCCGGTCATCGAGCGGAAACTACCGCCGCACGGCGCGGCGGTGTTTGCCGCCGTCCCCGCCGACACCGGCGACTTACTCGGCGACGCCGCAACACTCACGGGCGGATCAGATCGCACAACAACGGCGACGCTTCGAGACGGAACGCTCGAAGCAGCCGTCGACGGAGAGAGCGTCACGTTCGTGCTCAACCGTGAATGACTGGTTCACGGCCGCCGTTCGTGAACTCCGGCAAGAGGTCCTCGACGTTCCCCACGCCTACGTGAACTGCTAGCAAGCGCAGGCTCGCGGCTCCCGAAATCTGTTCCGTGGCGGGCCTCTAGACGACGGGCCGCCACGTCGACCTGTTTGCTGACCGGAAAGAGGCGTGCCCGCCGAGTAAGGCTGGCCTTCGCTCGAAGAGTGCCTCGACAGCTACAACCTCCCGGTCCCGAGACCGTATCCTGGCCGTCCAGAAATGATCGGAGTTCCCACAGGGCATCATAGAGCCCCTCCTCTGACGGTGGTAACGGATCGGGTCTACCCGCTCATCCGTAGCGGTCGCCGGCGGCGTCATCGACGAACAGCGTCGGGTGATTCTCTTCGTGAACCTCGTGAGCGATGCCGTCGGGTGTGAGCGTCCATCGGGCGAGGTGACCGTCTCCGAGAGACTCCGGCGTGCGCGTCACGGGTTATGTGTCGGTGAGTGAGTCGACTCGTAACTCGGGTTCGGCGATCCGGCGTTCCTGTTCAAGCGCGATCGCCATCCACACCGGCGCCAGCGGGTCGGAGTGGTTGAGGTGACCGGCGGCGTCGGCGCGATCGCGAGCGTACATGAACAGGTGGTCGAACCGGAATTGATCCTCGCCCCGGAGCGCTCGTCGCGCTCGTCGGAACGCGCTCCACTCGTTTTCGACCGCTCCCAACCGATCTCGGTACGTCGGATTGGTCCGTCCCATTACGGAGAATCAAGGAGAAAGCCTCGCGTTTCAGCGCGGGGATGAATCCGACAGTTCTCTACAGTAACCAGGAGCTTCTGGTCGGGTGTTTTAACTGAGTGATTGTCATACTGCTAGGTAGCCGAGGCGGTCTACCCGCCCACCTAATCGGACAATATCGGGATTGCCCGAATCCACACAGAAAGCACCCTTTCTGTTGTGGATTTCGGGATGCAGTAAGAAGTACCTCTGAATCCCAAGTCGGGATAGGAGTAACGGCTGATTGACACAGCCAGTAGCCGTCACCGGGACAGCTACAAACCGTAAACACCCCAACCCAGCGGTACGGTGCCGTGGGAACCTTCGCCCTTCAGGGCGGAGAGGATGTCAACGAAAGTGTGTACCCGCTTCCGGGTGCCCTTTCCGGCCGACGACCAGACGGCCGGCTCCCAACAACTCCAAGGTAGCTCACCATCCTCTTCGTCGGAACCGCTCTCCTGTCACTGAGTAGTGTGGCGGCACACTAGGCTTTTCACGGTCAGTCACATACCGGGAAGTATGAGCAGCGACAGAATTGACGCCGAAAGCAAGGTGTCTGGAAACCAAGCGAATATTCCCGCCCGGATTCGGCGGGAACTCGGTATCGACGATGGTGATCAACTCCGTTGGCATCTCGAAGACGACGGGAGCATTCGGGTCCACGTTGTCCGACAGCAAACAGGCACGTTCGCCGACTTTGACGGCTACGATGGTGAGGAGCCGACCGATGTGACGAGCGATCACGACGTCTGGGGCGTCGACGTCGAGTAAATGCCGCGAGCACTCATCGATACGACAGTCCTCTTTGCCGCCGCATACCGGCAGGATGGATCCCACGATGCCGCGCTTCCCGTGCTCCAAGGAATCGACAATGGAACGCTCCCTGAGGCAGTCGTCCTCGACTACGTACTCGCTGAAACGCTCAACGGCCTCACGACCCACGCCGGCCACGACGCAGCCGTGGATCTCCTCGATCGCATCGAAGAAAACGCCCGTTTCCACATCGACTCACTCACCACTGACGCCCTCGCGACGGGGAAGGCTCTCTTCCGCCAACACGAACCGCTTTCGTTCGTCGATGCCTGCATTGTCGCGTATATGCAAACCGAGGGGCTCGGCTACCTGTATGCGTTTGACGACGATTTTGACGCTGTCGAGGATGTTTACCGACTCGATACAGCGACGAATCCCTACGACTTAAACTGACGCTGGCAGACGGCACGGCTGGTAACGATGTCCGATCTCAGGGTAGTTGCCCCTCGTAGTCAGCCGCCAGCTCCCGGAACTCGTCCCCACTCCGGGAGCCGAAAGTCGTCGACCTCGCCGTGCGTCTCGAGGTAGCGGAGCGAGGCGTCGATTTCGTCTTCGAGGCCATACGTCGCCGCCTACTCCCGGAGATTTTTCTCGTCAACGTCGACGTCGCTGAGCAGGAGGAGACAGTACGAGCGGTGGCGGCTACCGTCATTGATTAACAGCGTGTGACAGCAGAGCTCTGCCGGGGACTTCTACGGATTCAACAGATCAGACCATTCCGAGGCTGTCCGCGATCGCTATGGCCATTAGCACCACAGTATAAGAGATCACCTCAATTATCGAAGCGACACATTAACCAACAACAAATTCAAGCCATCGCTTTGTTGGTTAAATTGCTAGCGACGAACAGATCGAGCTCACCGCCGAGGAGGTCGCGGAGATTGCCCGGCGAACCGAGATATCGGGGCTGGAAACGAGGGGATCGCCCTCCAAGCGGCGCTCGGCCGTATCTCAAAGGGGGCGCGTGAGTTCACCTACGAGGACATTCGCAACGAGATCATCATCCCACCGGGCGGGGTCGGCGCGTTCGCGGCTGATAGCGAGGAGCCAGTCGAGGACGAGTCGGTCAACGAGGAGGCAACCGAGAAAGAAGCACTCGGGGAGGCACGTACAGAGGAGCCAGCCGAGGAGCCGCCCGAGAAGACGGCCACACAGACAGACGCCACAGAAGCGAGCCACAGGCCGGGGACGTGGCCACAGATAGCAGTCGTGTGACCCCCAAACAGATAGCCACAGACGGTCGGATCGACCTCTCCGTGGGGGCGATCGAAGCCTTCGCTGACGGCGACTACCGCCCGACCGATCAAGAGGAAGTAGACCTACAGGCCGTGGTTCGTAGCCTCTCCGATGGTGGCCGGCGCGAGATACAGACCGTCGACGATGCGAGAAACGCGATCAGGCACTCACCCGAGAACGAGAAACCAGAGCCGAAAGACGAGGCGCCCGTCACCAGCGCGAGTAGCGACCAGAGTGCCAGCGCGGAGAACGGCGAGCCCGCAGCGATCGGTTACGAGCAGGTAGACGACGACCTTGAGGACTCTTGGTCAGGGATCGTCGACGCCGAAGTCGAGTCTGGAAACCACCCCGACGACGTCGAGTCTGACAACGAGATCGACTCCGTGTTCATGGACCGGTACGGGAGTGAGAGTGCCGGGGAGTCCTACCAGCAAAGAGGAGATGAACAGCGCAAAAGCTCAGACTGAGTCAGTCGGGAAGTCCCCGTAGACCGCAGGGGTCTACTCTCAATCACCGTCGGGAAACGTTGCTTCAAGCGGGCTTGGAGGAGGCCTTTTCGGAGACATAATTTCGGCCATAAATCAAAGTAAACAGTAAGCGAGATACGGCGGTAGATCCACGGTGAGATCGAAAACAATTCCGACGAGCCATCAAGCCGATGTACGCAGTCTACTCAGGGGAGAACCTACGCGTGTTCCTCGCTCTCTACAGGTGGGTCAAGTTGCTCGGAGTCGGCCTCATCGATCGACTCGGTGAGATGGTTGTACGCCGAAACACGGAGCTCTCTGAGCGCCTGTTCGTCATCAATATCTGCGGCCGCCACCGCATCCATGTCGATCCCAAGTACCTCGGTCAACACGAAATTCTGTTGTGGGAACGCCCGGGCGATCGCTTCGAGCTTGGCCCCCAGATTACCCCCGATCGCGCCCGTCCGATTTTGCTTAATCGTCTCCATATCCTCAGACAAATTTTCAACCGTTTCGCGTAGTTCAGAAACCTCCGTCCGAAGTTCCTCGATCTCCGCCGACGAAGCCGCACCCGAACCGCCCTCACGACCGTCGCCCGACGAGCGCGATTCCTTGATCTCAGCGACTACCCGATGGCCTTTGTCAGTCAGTTCTACCGACCGTGGACCAAACCCCTTGCCCTCTACTCGGGGACCATGTGAGCGGATCAAATTCAGACTATCCTCGGCAAGCCCACGACTGTCGTCACCCTCCCGAGCGCGGTAGTCGATCTGATTTTTCGAGAGGCCCGACACCTGTTTGAGCACCGTGACGTTCGCGACTGTCTCCCCCGGATCAGTATTATCATATTCCGTAGAGTTTTCTTCGATTTGTTTGACAGTCAACAGAAACTCTACGTCGTCCTCTTTCAGACCGTAGTCAGTAATCACACTCATATTGAGTTGGGGACTCGTTGTGAACCACAATTCGCCCCACCCGCTTAACTGTTTAGGGGGATGAATTATGCCACCTGAATCAGGGTCTAAAGTTCACGGTGTGTGAAATCATGCCCTGAATAAGCCCCTAATCTGCAACCCCCCGTGAAGAAAATCCGGAATTAGACCCCCTGATTAGCCCCCTGAATTTCAGGGGGTGTAATTCCACCACCATATTAGAGGGGTGAACGTACCCCACCCTGAGAG
>NZ_NHPG01000034.1:0-30546 GCF_002252965.1 Halorubrum sp. Ea1 | reverse complement strand
TCACGCCTCCCCAGCCTCGTCGGCTCGGCGTTTACAAACGCCGAGCCGACTCCCTCGCGCGTGCTCCTCGCGCCCCAGGGGCGCTCGGAGGCACGCGCCCGCATCGCTCATTTATAAACCAGCATCGAGATCGGCCGTCGCTCGACTCACAGCCGCTCGCCGTCGTAGTACCGCTCCTCCACGCGGCGGTCGAACAGCCGCGATATCAGGGTGGTGAGGGGGCCCTCGACCCCGTCGCCGTCCCCGTCGACCGCGAGGCCGTCGACAGTCTCGACGGGCCGTATCTCCCACGTCGAGTTGGTGAGGAACACCTCGTCGGCCTCGCGGACCGCATCGGGGGCGTACGTCCCCTCTTCGACCGGAATCCCCTCGTCCTCGGCGATATCGATCACTGTCCGGCGGGTGACGCCGGGGAGGATCGGCCCGTCGAGCGAGGGGGTCTTGAGGGCGGTGCCGTCGGCGAAGAAGAGGTTCGCGGTCGCCCCCTCGGCGACGTTGCCGTCGGCGTCGAGCATGAGGGCCTCGTCCGCGCCCGTGACCCGGAGTTCGAGCCGGGCCAAGATCCCGTTGAGGTAGTTGTGCGTCTTCGCGTCGGCGGGGAGCGCTCGCGAGGACGGCTTCCGCGTTTTCGTCGTCTGGACCGCGGCCGGACCGTCGTGAACCGGCTCCGAGTCCACCCCGCCTCGGGGGAGCGGCTTCGCGATCACGACGACGGTCGGGTCGACCTCCGGTTTCGGGTCGAGCGTGCCGGGCTGGACGCCGCGGGTGACCGAGAGCTTGACGTACGCGTCGGCGAGGTCGTTGGCCGCGAGCGTCTCGTCGATCCGCTCCTTCAGGTCGCCGTCCGCGAGGCCGTGGTCGAGCCCGAGCGTCTCGCAGGTGTCGGCGAGCCGCGCCGCGTGGTCGTCCCACCGGAACACCTCGCCGCCGTAGGCGCGCATCGTCTCGAAGGCGGCGTCGCCGTAGGCGAACCCGCGGTCCTCGACCGAGACGGTCGCCTCGCTCGCGGGCACGACCTCGCCGTCGACGTGATATCGGAGCGACTCTCCCTCACTCATCGGCGGTCCCCCGCTCGTGCGTCTCGCACGCCTCCACGAAGTTCGCCACCATCGCCTTTCCCCGCGGGGTGAGGATGCTCTCCGGGTGGAACTGCACGCCGACGTGCGGTTTCTCGCGGTGGCGCACGCCCATCACGACCTCGCGCTCGTCCTCGGTGCGGGCCGTCTCGACGACCTCGTCCGGCAGGTCGGCGCGCTCGACGCACAGCGAGTGATATCGCCCGACGCGGAGCCGGTCGGGGAGCCCCGCGAACACCCCGGAGCCGTCGTGGGTGATCGTCGACGGCTTCCCGTGGACGACCTCCGGTGCGTGACCCACCCGGCTTCCGCGGTTGGCGCACAGCGCCTGGTGACCGAGGCAGACCCCGAGCACCGGCCGATCGAGGTCGAAGACGGCGGTCGAAACGCCCGCCTCGGCGGGGGTGCCCGGCCCCGGCGAGACGACGACGCCGTCCGGGTCGAGCGCGCGGATCCCGTCGAGGTCGACCGCGTCGTTCCGCCGGACCGCGACCGCGCCGGCGACCTCGCCGACGTACTGGACGAGGTTGTACGCGAACGAGTCGTAGTTGTCGACGACGAGCACCCGGGCGTCCGAATCCCCGACGCCCGATCGCCAGCCGCCTTCGGCGTCGGCGGCGTCGGTGGCGTCCACGGTGTCGGCGCGTACGGGAGCCCCGCCGTCGGCTCCGGGGGTCGACGCGTCAGTCATCGCCCGCCTCCGGCTCCTCCGCGTCGCTCGCGCTCCCGTCCCCGTCCACCGCCATCTCGCCGGCGGCGAGCGCCTCGTCGATGGCGGTCACGAGCGCCCGCGCCTTGTCGAGCGTCTCCTCGTACTCCGCGTCGGGCTCGGAGTCGTGGACGATCCCGGCCCCGACGCGCAGGTGGTACGCCGCGCCGTGCCGGACCAGGGTCCGGATCACGATGTTCAGCGTCGCGCGGCCGTCGAAGCCGGCGGCGAGCATCGAGCCGGTGTACGGCCCCCGGCGCGTCGCCTCCAGCTCGTCGATGATCTCCATCGTCCGCGGCTTCGGCGCGCCCGTGATCGTCCCGCCGGGGAAACACGCCGCGACCGCGTCCGCGAGCCCCACGTCCGGGCGCGCCTCGCCCTCGACGAGGCTGACGAGGTGCATCACCTCGCTGTACCGGTCCACGCGGCGGTACTCCGCGACGTCGACCGTGCCGAACCGCGACACCTTCCCGAGGTCGTTGCGCTCCAAGTCGACGAGCATCGCGTGCTCCGCGCGCTCCTTCGCGTCGTCGGTGAGCTCCGCCTCCAGGGCCGCGTCCGCCTCCGCCGTCTCCCCGCGCGGCCGCGTCCCGGCGATGGGCTCCGTCACGAGCCGGGCGCCCCGGTCGGCGTCGTCGGTCGGGATACGCTCCAAGAGGAGCTCCGGGCTCGCGCTCACGAGGT
Organism: Halorubrum sp. Ea1; assembly: GCF_002252965.1. Lineage (NCBI taxonomy): Archaea > Methanobacteriati > Methanobacteriota > Halobacteria > Halobacteriales > Haloferacaceae > Halorubrum > Halorubrum sp. Ea1. The sequence continues at coordinate 28,077 of NZ_NHPG01000034.1, read as the reverse complement.
CGACGCCGGAGGGGGGCGTTCCCGCCGCGTCGCCGCCGTCTCGTCCGGTCTCCGCCTCCCGCGAGAACTCGATCAGCCCGGAGTACGGGGCCGGATTCACCTGCCGGAGCGCGTCGTACGCCTCCACCGGGTGGACGGCGGCGGGGGCGCGAAGGCGCTGCGAGACGTTCGCCTGGAAGGTGTCGCCGTCGCGGACGTACCCCTTCACGCGGCGGACCGCCTCGGCGTACCCCTCGCGGCCGACGCCGCTCTCGAAGGTCGCCGTCGACGCGTCCGGATCGGGCGCGGGGCCGACCTCGGGATCGCCCGTCTCGATCCGGTCGATCAGGCCGCCAGCCCGCGCCGCCCCTTCGTCGAACAGCGCGTCGAGGGCGTCGCGGTCGGCCGTCGGGTCGTCGACTCCCGCCGGGACGCGCGGACAGGCGGTCACGCGGAGGGTAACGGACGACGCCTCGTCCGCGTCCTCGGCGTTTTCAGCGCTCTCGGCGCCCTCGGCGTCCTCAGCGTGGGCCACCGGGCACTCCCACGCCGCGACGCGGTCGAAGACGCCGATCTGGAGCCGCGGGAGCCCGCGGTCGTCGACCGCGCCGGGGCCCGCCGGCGCGGACGCCGGAAACGACTCCAGCTCGCGGGCGACGTCGTAGGAGAGCCAGCCGAACGCGCCGCACGGGTAGGGGACCTCGCAGTCGCCCCGCGCGAGCCGCTCCCCGTCGAGGAGGCCCTGAAGCGCCGCGAGCGTCGGGCTCGGGCGGCGGTAGTCGCCGGTCGGGCTCCGGCGGCCGGCGTCCGGGCCGTCGGATGCGTTGCCGACCGAGGCGACGTCCTCGCCGCCCCCCGTCGCAACGACCGCCTCGTCCGAGACGGTCAGCCGCTCGACCGGGTCGACGCCGAAGTACCCCCAGCCTGACTGGCCGCCGGTGGTCTCGTAGCAGAACCCGCCGGGGCCGTCGCGGGCCCGGCGGTAGGCCGCGAAGGGATCGCCGACGGCGACCCGGAGCTCGACCGGGACCCGGGTCCCCGCGGGCGCCGCCGCGGCGACCTCCCGGAAGCCGTCCCGGTCGGTGTGTACCGATCGCTCCATGTCACTCGGTTCGGCGCGCACGACGAAACAGTTGCGGTCGCCGGTCTCAGAACTCCTTCGCCCGGTCGATCCACGTCGCGGCGCGGCTCTCGCCGACGCTGGCGCCCTCCGCGACCGCGTCGACGTCGGCGGCCGCGAGCTGCTCGACGCTGTCGATACCGATCTCGGCGAGCCGCTCGGCGTAGGCGGGACCGATCCCCTTGAGCTCCTCGACGTCGGTGCCCGTCTCCTCGACCTCGACCGCCTCGTCGTCGGCTTCGACCGCCTCGTCGGCTTCGACCGCCTCGTCGTCGGCTTCGACCGCCTCGTCGGCGACCCCCGCCGCTTCCGCCGGCTCGGCCGCCTGGGACGGATCCTCGGCGGCGCCCTCCTCGTCGACCAGCGAATCGGTCGATGCGGCCGCCTCGGTCTCCGTGGCGGCCGGCTCGTCGGCGTCCGTTCCCTCGTCCGGGACCGCGTCGTCGGCGTCGCTCGCCGGTTCTGGTTCCGACTCCGATCCCTGTTCGGGGTCGCTCTCGACGGTCACTTCCGTCTCCGTTTCGTCGCGTTCGGCGCGGCCGGTCCCGAACCCGAGTTTCTCCTTGATTTTCTGCAGTAGGGCCATCGACGAAGCATACGAACGTGGGATATTTAAAAACCCTCGCCGTCGGCCGTTCCCCGTCGCTTACCGCCCCTGGCGTCCGGCGACTCCGTCTCGCCTGTTTATAAGTTACGTCGGTCCCTCCGGCGGATATGGACATCGTCAACCCGGTCATGTGGTCGCTCCACGTCGGCTTCGCGATCCTCTGGACCGGCAGCGTGCTGTTCGTCACCCTCGCCGTGCTGCCGCCGGCGCTCCGCGGCGACGTCGACGGCGACGCCCTCGGGGCGATCGTCGGCCGCCTCCGGTGGATCACTCGGATCGCCGCCCTCGCCTTCCTCGCGTCCGGCGGTCACATGGCCGGGACGCTGTACACGGTCGAGTCGCTCACCGGGACCGGCCGCGGCCACCTCGTGTTGACGATGATCGCGCTCTGGTTCCTGATCACCGGGCTCGTCGAGGTCGCGAGCGGGAAGCTCGCCGACGGGCTCGACGCCGGCAAGCTCCGCGAGCCGGCCCGCGACGCGAAGCCGTTCCTCTACGGCGCCGCCGGGCTCTCCGTGGCGCTCGTCGGTACCGCCGGGCTGCTGGCGACGCCCGGACTGATCTGACGGGGCCCGCCTCGGCCCCGCTCCGCGCTCACTCCAACTCCGCCCGCAGCGCCGCGTTCATCGCGTCGACGGGCGCCTCCCGTCCGGTCCATATCTCGAACGCCTCGACCCCTTGGAACAGCAGCATCCACGCCCCGTCGATCGTCGTCGCGCCCGCGTCGGCCGCCTCCCGCAGGAGCCGCGTTTCGATCGGCGCGTACACCGCGTCGAGCACCGCCAGGTCGCCGTGGAGGTGCGCCGCGGGGACCGGCGTCTCGTCGGGGGCCTCCATCCCGACGCTGGTCGCGTTGACCAGCACGTCCGCTTCGGCGACGCGCTCGCCGAGGTCGTCGAGGCCGCCGCCGGTCGCCCCGGGGACCGCCTCGGCGAGGGAGACGGCGCGCTCCGCGGTTCGGTTCGTCACGGTCACGCTCGCGCCCGCGTCGGCCAGCGCGAACGCCGCCGCCCGGCCGGCGCCGCCGGCCCCGACGACGACCGCCTCTCGACCGTCGAGCGCGACGTCGTGGCGCGCGAACGCCCGTTTCACGCCGGCCGCGTCGGTGTTGTAGCCGCGGGGGCGGTCGGCGTCGCCGTCGCGCAGCGGCCCGAAGTCGACCGTGTTGACCGCGCCGATGCGCTCGGCGAGGGGGGCGGCGTCGACCGCGTCGAGGACGTCGCGCTTGAACGGCACCGTGACGTTGAGGCCGGCCACGCCGAGGTCGGCCGCGCCGGAGACCGCCGCGGCCGCGGCCTCGGCGTCGGGCTCGAAGGTGACGTAGCGCGCGTCGATCCCGAGCGCCTCGTAGCCGGCCTCGTGGAGCGGCGGCGACAGCGAGTGCTCGACCGGGTTCCCGATCAGTCCGTACACGTTCATGGGCCCTCACGCGGCCGCGACCGAGAAAAGTGGCGCGGTCGGGGTGCGGAGACCGCGGGAATAGGCGCGGTCGGGGTGCGGAGCCCTCGCCTCCCCGGCCCTCACTTCCCGTCCGTCTCCCGGTCCGCGTCGATGACGTCCTCCAGCGTCTCGGTCCCGACGTCGCTCGCGAGCTTGACGCCGATCAGCGAGACGACGATCCCCGCGACGATGAACGCCGCGAGCCGCTGGACGGGCGTCACGCCCACGCCGATCGGCTCGAACGGGTCGATCACCGACTCCTGCGCGAGGAAGTAGCCCGCGAACCCGCGGACGACGAGCGAGACGGCGACGATGACGAACGGGAGGTTGAGGTAGGGGGTCCGGATCCCCTCGTCGCGGATCAGCTCGTCGAGGAGCCGCCCCACGGCCGCGGTCACGCCCCCGACCGCGAACCACGGGACGGCGGCGTAGGTGAACTCCATCGCCTCCACGAGCCGCGGGGCGCCCCCGAGCTCCGAGGCCGACAGCACGCCGAAGAACCCGCCCACCAGGGCGAGCCCGGCGGCGACGACGTACGTGACGATCGACACCTGACCGGCGTACAGCGCCTCCCGAACGCGCTCCGGCATCCCGGCGACGAACCGGTCGATCGCGAGCCCCTTGTAGAGGAGCGCCGCGCCGAGCAGCCCCGCGACGCCCGCGACCGCCTCGGCGGGGGAGAACCAGTAGAACAGCGCCGGCAACAGCAGGAGGGCGACCCCGAACGGCACGAGGATCGTCGACCGGAGCTGCTCGTCGGCGAGGAACTGCTTCAGCAGGTAGTACGTCGACTCGATGTCGCGGGCCTGGCGGACGACGACGCGGTCGACGGAGTCGACGGGGATCCGCGACTCCACGATCGGGAGCACCCGCTCGTCCTCCGCCGAGTCGACGACGACGACCGCGGCCCGGGGGTCGTACCGGTCCACGAGGTCGTCGAGCTGGGCGGCGATCGAGCGGTCGGCGCCGACGGCGGTGTCGCTCTCCGCCGACACGACCGCGACGACCGACTCCTCGCGCTCGTCCCGGAGGTCGCGGGCGACCCGAAGCGACTCGAGCAGACAGTTGACGCTGGCGTCCTCCGGGTCGCTGAGCCCGGCGTCGGTGACGAGCGACCGGACCGCCTCCCAGCCGGCGACCGGCATCGGGACGTTCGTGGCCCGGCCGATCGCCCCGGATCGGTCGATGCAGATGACCAGCGTCGTCACGCCTCGACTCTCGATCCGCCCGGATAAAAAGTTCTCCGTCGGCGAGGGGTTCGCCGGGGCCGGGGCCGATTCCGGGCGGAGGCGGGGCCGTCGCGCGGCCTCCAGCAGCGGAGGCGCGGCCTACCGCAGTTCGACGTCGACCTCGCCCCCCTCGCTCGTGAAGGCGCTCGCGACGCCGTTGCCGGCGGCGAACGCCACGCGCTCCGCGCCGATGCCGAGCCGCTCCGCGAGCCCGCGCTCGGGCGTGAACTCGCGGATCTCCGGCTCCGCGTCGATCAGCTCCGCGAGCCGGTCCTCGACGTCGTCCTCGGTGCCGAGCTCGTCGACGAGCCCTATCTCCAGGGCGTCGGTTCCGAGGTACACCCGCGCCTCGGTCTCCCGGATCGCCCCGGGGTCCATGTCGCGCCCCTCGCTGACGGTCTCGACGAACTGGTCGTAGTAGCCGTCGATGATCCCTTGGAGGTACTCCCGCTCGTCCTCCTCGATCTCGCGCAGCGGGACGCCGGCGTCCTTGTACTCGCCGGCGGTGAACTGCTCGTAGGATATCCCGAGCTTGTCGGCGAGTCCGGCCGCGTTCGGCCGGGAGCCGACGACGCCGATGGAGCCGACGAGGCTCGCGTCGCGCGCCCACAGCTCGTCGCAGCCGCTCGCGATCCAGTAGCCGCCGGAGGCGCAGGTGTCGGTCGCGTACGCGACCGTGGGGCCGTCGAAGCCGGCGGCCGCGCGCCGGATGTCGTCGCTCGGGAGCACCTCGCCGCCGGGCGTGTTGAGCTCGACGACGAGCGCCTCGACGTCCTCGTCCTCGTCGGCCGCCTCGATCTGCTCGACGACGTCGTCGGCCGTCGTCCCGCCCGGTCCCGACAGCGGCGAGGGGCGGCCGCTCTTCCGGACGATCGGTCCGGAGACCGTCACCTTCGCCGCGTTGTACTCCTCGGCGTCACCGAACCGACCGCGGGTGAGCCGGGCGACGATCCGCCTGCCGGCCACCGTCGCCGTCGCGCCGATCACGGCGGCCGCGAGGAGGTTCCGTCCGTCCGAACGCGCGTCGCTCTCCATACCGTCGGTTGGGGGCGCGCCCGTTTATATGGTGGCGCTACGGGTCGCCGCGGGGACCGGCGCGAGCGACGACCGCCTCCGCCGCGCTCGGAGCCGTCGCTGGGGGAATCGGAAAAGCCGCAAAACCGGGGGAAATCGTCGTCCGAGTTACAGCAGGCCGGTCTTCTGGAGCTTCATCAGGTCCTCGGTGTCGAGCGTCTCGCCCTCCTTGAACTTCTGGTAGATCTCCTCGGCCTCCTCCTTCTCCTCCTCGCGCTTCTCCGCGCGCTCGTCCTTGCGCTCGCGCTCCTCCTCCTTGTCGAGCTCGCGCAGGCGCTTCTGGACGCGCACGAAGTCCTCGTGGTGTCGGTCGGCGGCCTCCTGGGCCTCCACGAACAGCTCGTGCATCTCGTCGGCCTCGTCGCGGATGTCGTCGGCCTCGCGGTAGGCCTCGATCATCTGGTTGTGGTGTTCCTGGGCCTTGTCCGCGAGCTCCGTCACCTTCTGGTGGTGCTGGGACGCCTCGGACCGGACCTCCTCGGCCTCCTCGACCAGCTCGTCGAGCTCGCTGGTGTCGTCGACCTTGTCCTTCTTCTCGGCGAGCTTCTCGCGCTTCTCGTCGATCTTCTCGATGAGCTCGCGCTCGTCCTCCGCGTCGAGAACCTCGGTCTGCTGTCGGAACTCGAGGTCCTCGATCTCCTCTTTGAGCTCCTCGATGGACTTGCCGGAGCCGAGCTCCATGTCCTGTTTGAGCTCCTCGACCTCGTCGAACAGCTCGTTGGCCTCGGCGTTGAGCTCGTTGCGCTTGTCCTTGTGCTCCTGGACCTGCTCGTTGAGCTCGTCGCGCTTCTCGCGGTGTTCCTGGGCCTCGTCGACCTTCTCGCGCGTCTTCGCGTTGAGGTCGTCGCGCTTGGAGGCGCGCTCGGAGGCCATCTGGTTCAGCTCGTTGCGTCGGTCTCGCAGCTGACCGGCGCGCTTGATGAGCTGTCCCTTCGACCCGTTGTCGAGGTCGTCCTCGGAAAGGTCTACGTTGTCCGCTTCGTCCATCGGTTCGATGTCGTACTGATCGATGACTTCGTCTTTCGTTACCATTTTTTATCTCTCCATCACCGCTCCGGGGATGGCTGGTGCTCGCCGTCGTGCGTCGGGCCGTTCACAAGAGCTCCCGTTCATTTCAGCGTGCGATCCTACCAGCGCCGGAGGCGTTCTGGTACCAGATTCTACCGCCGGCCGACATATAAAGACTTCGGTGAATCGGGTGTAACCCGGTAGCACGGGCCGTATACCCGCCGATCCGTGCTGACCGATCACACACCCATCAGTATTTATGAAACGTCTACCGGGCCCCCGCCGGACGGGCGCCGCGGTCTCACGCGGGACTCACGACGCGTCGTCGCGGACCTCGTACGAGAGCACGACCCCGTCGTCGAACCGCTCCGCGTCGGTTAGGTCAAGCCGCGGGAACGCCTCGGTGAACCCCTCGCCGTCGGCGAGCGTCGGGGCGCCGCGACCGCCGATCACCATCGACCCGACGTAGACGTGGAGCTCGTCGACGAGGTCGGCCGCGAAACAGGAGTATATCACCTCGCCGCCCCCCTCGACCATCAGGCGGTCGACGCCGCGGTCGGCCAGCGCCGCGAACCCCGCGGCGAGGTCGACGTGACCGTCGTCGGTCTCGGGTTCGACCGCGACGACCTCGGCGCCGGCCGCCTCCAGCGCCGCGCGGCGCTCCTCCGTCGTCGCCGCCGAGACGAGCAGGTACGTCGTCGCCGCGTCGTCGAGGATCCGGGCGTCGGTCGGCGTCCGCCCTCGCGAGTCGACGACGACGCGGGCCGGATGGCCGGGGCGGCCGTTCCGCAGGCGCTGGACGCGGCGGTCCTCCTCGTCGAGGGTGAGGTGCGGGTCGTCGGCGAGCACCGTCCCGACGCCCACGAGCACCGCGTCCGCGGCGGCTCTGACGCGGTCGACCCGGTCGAAGTCCTCCGGGCCCGAGATGCGGAGCTGCTCCCGGCGCCGCGTCGCGAGCTTCCCGTCGACGCTCTGGGCGGCGTTGACGACGACGTGCATACGCGTGCGTGTCGCGGGCGGGGAATGGTCGTTTCGGTCGCCGACGGCGTCGCCGGCGGTTCCGTCACTCCGCGTCGCCGCCGCCGACCCCGTTCCGCACCTTCACCGCGACGCCGCTCGCGAACGCCTCGGCCTCCGCGCCGGAGAGCTCCGCGCGGCCGACCGCGAACAGCGCGTCCGCCTCGTCGACGACGAGCACCTCGTCGCCGGGGCGAATCCCGTCGTCGGCCGCGACCACGAACTTCGCGAAGGCGTTGCGCCCCTCGCGGACGAACGGCTCGCTCTCCTCGCCGACGACCATCCGGTGTCGCGGCTGGTCGAACGCCTCCCGCAGCCGCCGGCCGCCGGCGACCCCGAGCGTGAAGCGCCCGTCGGTGCCGTACGAGACGAGGCGGTCGCCCTCGGAGCTCCCGGGGGTGTCGTCGACGTCGCCGACGATGACCTGCCGCGGGCGGCCGCCGCTCGACCGGCGGACCGTCAACGGGTCGTCCGGGGGGAAGAGGGCGCGGCCCGCGCCGGCGCCGAACTGGTAGTCGGCGCCGGTCCGTAAGTCCGCCAGCGCGTCGGCGTCGGTCATACCCGCACTGTTCCGGCCACGCGCAAAGCCGTTACGACACGGCGCGGCCGGATCCGCGACGCGGAACGACCCGGATCCGCGACACGGGGCGGCCGGCCTACAGCTCGATCCGGTCGACGATCGACTCCGACCCGTCCCTGTTGCTGTGGGTGTTGATCGCGATCGTCTGTATCTGGTCTTCCACCAGCGACCCCTCCATCTTCGCCTTCAGCAGCGAGTCCACCTGGTAGACGCCCGCGGCGTTGTTCATCCGGATCACGACCTGCGCGGGGGTCTCCTCGCCCTCCCGCAGCGAGACGCGCTGGATCGCCTGCGAGGAAACGGTGTTGATTCCGCGCCCGCCCTCCTCGTAGGGGACCCGCGAGCGCCCGCGCTCCATGTCGAGCCCGTCGGCGATCCGAACGACCCCGGCCTCCAGCGTCAGCGGCTGCTCCTCCGTGTGGTGACAGAGGATGGCGTGGAGCACTTCCGCCTTCACGCGCACCTGCTCCGGGACGTCGTAGAAGGAGGGGAGGAGGCGGTCGAGGAGGTCGGCCGCGAGCGGGATCGAGTAGTACGGATGATCGTGGCGGTGAACGACGTGGCCGATGTCGTGGAGCGTCGCCGCGAGCGCGATGACCACCGGCTCGTCGGCCTCGTCGAGCCCCTGTTGGCGAGCGCCGTTGAACTCGACGCCGCCGTCCTTCAACAGGTCGTACAGCCGGAGCGCGCGGTCCCGCACGATCTCGACGTGCTTGGCGCCGTGGTCGTTGTACCCCTTCCGGTCGACGGGGTTGACGTTCTGCGCCTCCAGGTACGCGGTGATCTCCGCGTCGGCGGCGATCCGGTCGAGCATCTCGTTGAGGCGGTCGTCGGGGAAGGCGTGGTCGGCCTCGGGGTCGTACTCGTGGCGGTCGGCGTCGGTGTCGGGACGGATATCCGGGTCGGTCGCGGCGCCGTCGCTCGGGGGGACGGGGTCGTCCGGGTCGGTCGACGACTCGGCGGGATCGGTCATGAGATCGGTGAAGACGCGTCGGCGACCTAAAAGGTGTGCGTGCCCGGTCCGGGCGCGGCGTCCCGGGAGCGCGCCTCGCCGGGCGGCAGTTTCGACCACAGACACAACTTATAAGCGGTACAGGCGTCCAGTACGGGTGTGATCCGACCCGCGTCCGGACGCGGCTCGCCGAGGCCGTCAGCGACGCGGCTCTTCTCGAAAAAACGCGCGTGAGCCGTCCGCCGGCAGGAGTGGCGACCCCGTCCCGGACGACCCCCGACCCGCGCGCACCGTTCGTTTCCCGACCGACCGCAGACGACCACGAACACTGGCCGACCGCAGACGGCAGCAGCGTTCGACCGACCGCAGACACCCACAGCGCACCCATGACAGACGCGACCACCACGACGCCCTACGGAGCCCGAACCGAGACGGACCGAGACCAGACGACCGAGCCCTTCGAGGGGGTGTACCCCGCGATGACGACCCCGTTCACCGACGATAACGAGGTCGACCACGCGCAGCTCGCCGACAACGCCCGGCACCTCGAACGCGCGGGCGTCGACGGGGTCGTCCCGGTCGGCTCCACCGGCGAGTCGGCGACGATGACTCACGACGAGCACGTCGACGTGATCGAGACGGTCCGGGACGCGCTCGACGACATCCCGGTCATCGCCGGCACCGGCTCCAACAACACCGCCGAGGCGCTCTCGCTGTCCCGGCGGGCCGCCGACGCGGGCGCCGACGGCCTCCTCCTCATCTCCCCGTACTACAACAAGCCGGAGGCGCAGGGATTCCTGAACCACTACCGGACGATCGCCGACGAGGTCGACCTTCCACAGATCGTCTACAACGTCCCAAGTCGGACCGGTCAGTCGATCCCGGTCGACGTCACGGTCGAGCTCGCGGAGCACCCGAACATCCAGGGGTACAAGGCCGCTTCCGGCGACCTGAACCTCATCAGCGAGGTGATCGAGCGCACCCGCGAGGAGTCCTTCTCCGTGCTCTCCGGCGACGACGGGCTCACGCTCCCGGTGCTCTCCATCGGCGGCACCGGCACTATCAGCGTCGTTGCGAACGTCGAGCCGGAGCGCTCCTGCGCGATGGTCGGCGCCGCGCTCTCCGGCGACTACGACCGCGCCCGCGCGCTCCACCACGAGCTCTCGCCGCTCGTCCGCGAGCTGTTCGCCGAGACGAACCCGATTCCGGTGAAGGAGGCGATGCACATCCGCGACCGGGGCGGGCCGCTGGTCCGCTCGCCGCTCTCGCGGCTCTCCGAGGAGCGCCGCGACGTCCTGCGTGACCTGCTCGCCGAGTACGACGAGGCCGCGCCCGGAACCGTCGAACCGGAGGTCGTCGAGCCCGCAACGGGGGGCGCCGAATGAGCGGCGGCGCGGCCGACTCCCACTCCCTCTCCGTCGCCGTCACCGGCGCCGGCGGCCGAATGGGCCGCGAGGTTATCGAGGCGGCCGCCGACCGCGAGGGCGTCGCCGTCGCGGTCGCGGTCAACCGCACCGCGACAGAGCCCGTCGCGGGCGTCGACGTCGAGGACGCCGACCGGCTCGGGGAGCTGCTCGCGGCAGAGTCCCCCGACGTCCTCGTCGACTTCACCGGACCGGCCTCGGCCGTCGCGTACGCCGGGGCCTGCGCCGACGCGGGCGTCCCGTTCGTCACCGGGACGACCGGTTTCGAGGGGGGACAGCTCGACAGCCTCCGGGCCGCGAGCGACGCGGTCCCGGTGCTCAAGGCGTCCAACTTCGCGCGCGGCGTCGCCGCGCTTCGCCGCGCGGTCCGGGAGGCGGCGGCCGCGCTCCCCGGCTACGACGTGGAGCTCACCGAGACGCACCACAACGGGAAGCGCGACGCCCCCTCGGGCACCGCGAAGTCGATCCTCGACGACGTGGAGTCGGTCCGCGACGACCTCGACGAGCGCGTCCACGGGCGCGAGGGCGACGCGCCGCGCGAACCCGACGAGATCGGCGTACACGCCCGGCGCGCGGGCGACGTCACCGGCGAACACGAGGTGCTCGTGGCGGGGAACCGCGAGACGCTGGAGCTCACGCACCGCGCCGGCGACCGCGGGGTGTTCGCCGAGGGCGCGCTCGACGCCGCCGCCTGGCTCGCCGGCCGCGACCCCGGCTGGTACGGGTTCGACGACGTGCTCGACGCCGGAAACGAATAACTACGAAGCATCCGCATATCGACGAATAAATACCGACACTCATCCTTACACTACGCAATGACGCTCGAATCCGACGTATCCGATCTGTGGGACCGCTATCAGGAGGGACTGACCGCCGCCGACGCCACCGCCGAAGACGCGGCCGTGATCGACGAGTTCCTCTCCGCGCTGGAGGCGGGCGAGGTCCGCGCAGCCGAGAAGACCGGCGACGACGTGACCACCTGGGAGGCCAACGAGTGGGTCAAGCGAGGCATCCTGCTGAACTTCGGCCTGCGCGAGACGGAGCCCCGCGAGCACGGCGGCGTCACCTACTACGACGTGCTCCCGCTCCGCGACACCGCCGACCTCGGCGAGCGCGGGACCCGCAACACCCCCGACGGCACCGTCATCCGGCGCGGCGCGTACCTCGGGAGCGACTGCATCATGATGAGCCCCTCGTTCGTCAACATGGGCGCGCACGTCGGCGACGGCACCCTCGTCGACTCCTGCGACACGGTCGGCTCCTGCGCCCAGCTCGGCGAGAACGTCAAGCTCGGCGCCAACACGCTGATCGGCGGCGTCCTCGAACCCGTCGAGGACGCGCCGGTCGTCGTCGAGGACGGCGTCTCGCTCGGCGCGGGCTGCCGGGTCACCTCGGGCTTCCGCGTCGGCGAGAACTCGATCGTGGGCGAGAACACCCTCCTGACGCCGCGGATCCCCGTCTACGACCTCGTCGAGGAGGAGGTCCTCTACGGCCACCTCCCGGCCGACCGCCGGGCGTTCACCCGGATGGTGGAGTCCTCCGTGGGCGACCACGACCTGTTCGAGGGCGGCGCGTACAAGCCCGCGGTCGTCGCGACCCACGTCGAGGAGGACACGCTGGAGGCGACGCGGCGCGAGGACGCCCTCCGCGAATGAGCGACCGCGACGCTGGCGGATCGTCCGACGAATCCGCCGACGGCGACTCCGCCGCTGGCCCCGTCGCCGCCGACGGCGACCCCCCGGCCCGACGCGTGAGCGACTGGGACGCCGACCGCCTCGCCGACCTCGCGGCCGAGCACGGCACGCCGCTGTACGCGCAGGACCTCGACCGCGTTCGCGAGAACTGCGAGCGCCTCCGGGACGCCTTCCCCGACGCCGACGTCCGATACGCGGTGAAGGCCCACACCGGACGGGCGGTCCTCGAAGCGGTCCGCGAGGCCGGGCTCGACGCCGAGTGCGCCTCGGCCGGCGAGGTCGACCGCGCGCTCGCGGCCGGCTTCGGCGGCGAGCGGCTCCACTACACCGCGGTCAACCCGCCCGCCCGCGACCTCGACTACGTCGTCGGCGTCGCCGAGGCGGAGCCCGCCCTCACGGTCACTGTCGGCGCGGTCGACACCCTCGACCGGCTCGCCGAGCGGGGCTACGACGGGCGGGTCTGCGTCCGGGTGAACCCCGGCGTCGGCGCGGGCCACCACGCGAAGGTCCGGACCGGCGGCGCGGCGAAGTTCGGGATCCCGTACGACCGCGCCGCCGAGGCGGCCCGCGACGCCGCCGAGCGCTTCGAAGTGGTCGGGGTCCACGCCCACGCGGGCTCCGGCATCGACCCCGACCAGCTGGACAGCCACCGCGAGATGGTCTCGCGGATGGGAGCGCTGGCGCGGAAGCTCGCGGAGCCCGACGGCGACGCGGCCGGGGACGGCGACGCGCCCGCCCCCCTAGACCTCGAGTACGTCGACGTCGGCGGCGGGTTCGGCGTCCCCTACGAGGAGGACGAGCCGCCGCTCGACCTCGGTGCGGTCGCGGCGGCCACCCGAGAGGCCGTCGCACCGCTGCCCGCGGGCGCCGACCTCGCGATCGAGCCCGGCCGGTACGTCGTCGCCGACGCGGGCGTCCTGCTGACGCGCGTGAACACGGTGAAGCCGACCTCCGACGATCGCGTCGTCGGTGTCGACGCCGGGATGACTGACCTGCTGCGTCCGGCGATGTACGACGCGTACCACCCGATCAGGAACCTCGGCGGCGGACGGGGCGGCGACGGGAGCGACGCCCCGTCCCCCCACGAGCGGGAGGCAACCCCTGTCACGGTCGCCGGACCTATCTGTGAGACCGGTGATACCCTGTGTAGAGACCGAGCGCTCGCCGATCCGGCCCGAGGGGACCTCCTCGCGGTCGGAATCGCGGGCGCGTACGGATACGAGATGGCGAGCCAATACAACTCACGACCGCGGCCGGCGGAGGTCGCGCTCGACGACGGAACCGCGACGGTCGCCCGACGACGAGAGAGCCTGACGGACGTGACGGCGGCCGAACGGACGGAGGACCGTTCAGGAGCGACGGCGGCGCCCGAGACGGAGGGGGAGCGATGAGCACCCACGCAGTCCCGATCGAGAAGTACCACGGCACGGGCAACGACTTCCTCGTCGTCGACGCGACCGCGGAGAGCGTCGGCGACCGCGCGCGGTTCGCGCGCGCTCACTGCGACCGCGAGACGGGCGTAAACGGGGCGGACTTCGACGCCGACCGCGGCGCGGCCGCGGCGAACGGCACGGGAGGCGACGCGCCCGCCGGCCGCCGCGGCGCGGACGGCGTCCTCTTTTTAAGTATCGAGGAGCGGTTCGACCCGACACGGGTCGTGATGACGCTGGTCCAGCCCGACGGCTCGACGGCGACGATGTGCGGCAACGGCGCGCGCGTCGTCGCCCGGTGGGCCCACGACCGGACCGGCGACCGCGAGTTCATGATCGACACGCAGGCGGGCACGCGGCGCGCCTCGGTGAACGCGGACGCGACCGCGGCGACCATCGAGATGGGCGAGCCGACGTTCGACCCCCGTCTGGTCCCGGTCGCCCGCGACGAACCGCTGATCGACGAACCGGTCGCGGGACTGACCGTCACGGCCGTGAACACGGGCGTCCCCCACGCCGTGGCGTTCGTCGACGGCGGCCGCGACGGCCCCGAGGGCATCGGCGCGGTCGACCTCGACGCCGTCGCTCCGCCGGTCCGCCACGCCGACGTCTTCCCCGAGGGCGCGAACGTGAACCTCGCGGCGGTCGTCGACGACGGGAGCGGCGACGGGCCGGCGGTCCTCGACCAGCGCACCTTCGAGCGCGGCGTCGAGGGCGAGACGCGCTCCTGCGGCACCGGCGCCGTGGCGGTCGTCGCCACCGCGCGCCGGCTCGGCCTGATCGACGGCGAGTCGGCCGTGAGCCGCCCGCCGGGCGGCGAACTCGAGATCACGGTGCCCGACGCGGGCCACGCGACGCTGACCGGTCCGGTCGCCCACGAGTTCACCGGGAGCCTGCCCGCCGACCCGCGATGAGCGACCCCTCGTTCGATCCCGTCTCCTTCCTCGAGCGCGCCGTTCGGACCCCCTCTCACGAGTCCGTCGACGAGATGCGCGACCTGGTCGTCGAGACGCTCGACCGGCACGGCGTCGACAGCGAGGTCGTCGCCGGCGGCTGCGTGCTCGCGGAGAAGCGCTCGCCCGCGCCGGACGCGGGGCCGCACCTCGTTGCGAACACGCACCTCGACACGGTGACGCCGCACGTCCCGTTCGAGCGGGGCGTCGCCGGGGAGGACGAGCGATTGGGTTCCGCATCGAACGGCGGAGCCCCTGACCAGGTGATCCGCGGGCGCGGCGCGTGCGACGCAAAGGGACCGCTCGCCGCGCTCCTGTCCGGGTTCCTCTCGGCCGCCCCGGAGCGCGGCCGGCTCACGCTCGCGCTCACGCCCGACGAGGAGACCCTGTCGCTCGGGGCGGCGGCGCTGACGGGGCGGCTGCCGGGGACCGAGGACCGGCTCGACGGCGACCTGTTCCTGGTCGGCGAGCCGACCGGGCTCGACGCGTGTACCGCCGCGAAGGGGCGGTTCCAGGGTACCGTCGAGCTGTCGGGCACCGCGGCGCACGCCGCGGAGTTCGCCGGCGCGAACGCGGTCGCGGCCGCCGAGGGCGCGCTCGAGGCGGTCCGGACCTTCGACGCGGACGCCGACGAGCACCCCCAGCTCGGCCCGCCGAAGCTCACGCCGACCGTCATCGAGGGCGGGGAGGCGACGAACCAGGTGCCGGCGGACTGCGAGATCACCGTCGACCGGCGGAGCGTCCCGCCGGAGACGGCCGAGGGATTCCGCTCGGCGCTCGCGGCCGCGGTGCGGGCGCGGGTCCCGGAGGACGTCGGCGTCGACGTCGCGCTCACCGACCGGGAGTCGCCCTTCTTCGAGGCGTTCTCGACGCCCCCCGATCACGAGCTAGTCGACGCGGTCGCGGGCGCGGCGCGGGCGGCGGCCGACTCGACCGGGCTCGCGACCGACCGCGGGGGATCCGTGCGCCCCTTCGGCGCGGCGACGGAGGCGTCGTACTTCGCACCGGCGCCGACGGTCGTGTTCGGCCCCGGCGACCTCGCCGACGACGCGGGCGCGGTCGCGCACTCGGAGCGCGAGTACGTCCGCGTGCGAGAGGTGGACGCGGCCGCGGAGACGGTCGAACGGGCGATCGCGGGGCTGCTCGGTGACGCTGCGGCGAAACACTGATCCGGCCGACGGTTACAGCAGGAACGTCTCCTCCTCTTCGGCGAGGTCGACGAAGTCGTCCGCGGCCTCGATCAGCTCCTCGGCGGCGGAGTTGCCGAACCCCATCGCCTCGACGCGGACGCCCTCGTGGCGGAGGTGCGAGCAGAGCCGAGCGAAGTCGCCGTCGCCGGTACAGAGCACGACGGTGTCGACGTGGCTGGCGAGCGAGACGGCGTCCAGGCTCATCCCGAGGTCCCAGTCGGCCTTCTTGGAGCCGTCGGCGAACGTCTTGATCTCCTTGATCTTCGTCTCGAAGCCGATGTCGCGGAGCGCCTCGAAGAAGCTCTCCTCCTCCGGGGAGTCGGCGCGGATCACGTACGCGATGGCCCGGACGAGCTCGCGGTCGTCGACCGCGGCCTCCAACAGGCCGGAGTAGTCGATGTTCCGCGAGTAGAAGCTCTGCGCGGAGTGGTACAGGTTCTGCGAGTCGGCGAGCACCGCGACGCGCTGGTGCGGGTGGATATCGGTCATACCGCCCAGTTCACCGGCGCGGCTTAGGGGCTTTGGGATCCGGGTCGCCCGCCGGCCGAACCGGACTGCCCGAACGTCTCGTGTCGACGACACGATGTGCCTGTTCGTTTATAAACTACTCTCGAGTGGACCGTTTATACGGTGTATAAGGCCGTCTTTAGCGGTTATTCGCCGTATCTATCTGAACATCTGAGGTTTTTAGTGCGTACACTCACTGTCTCGTGGTATGTCACGGCGACACACTGACGGTGGCAAAGACGGTCGGCGTCTCGGACGTCGACAGTGGCTCTCCATGCTCGGCGTCGGCGGTGCGACCGCGCTCGCCGGCTGCTCGGGCAACGGCGGTGACGGCGGCGACGGGGAGACCGGGAACGGGACCGACGGGGACGACAGGACGGACGGCGGCGACGGCGAGGACAGCGGCACCGACACGTCGACGTACGCGACGGCCGCCGCGGCCTCGTTCACGACGCTCAATCCGATATACAACGACGAAAACGGCGCCGGGAACGCGATCGCTCGCGCGCTCGACCAGGGGTACACGTTCAACGCCGACAACGAGTACGTCCCGCTGCTCTACGACATGTCCACCGAGGACGGCGAGGTGTGGACGTTCGAGGTCCGCGAGGGGCTCCAGTTCAGCGACCCGTACGGCGAGGTGACCGCGAGCGACTTCGTGTATCTCATCCAGGAAGTTCACCAAGGGGGCTGGGCCAGTTCGGTCAGTGCCACGTACTGGACGGGCGTAGAAGTGGAACAGACCGGCGAGTACGAGTTTCAGGCCACCCTCCAGAGCCCGCAACTCCTCTGGCCCGAGAGCTACGAGCCGCTCCTGTACCCCATCCCGCAGGATCTCCTCCAGCCGTACGTCGAGGAGGAGGACGCCGAGGGGCTCCGGCAGGACGAGGAGTTGCTCGAACTCCAGTTCTCCGGCAACCTCGGCCCGTACGTGCTCGACGAGTGGCAGCGCGACGGCGGCACCCAGTACAGCCGCAACGACGACTACTACCTTCAGGACGCCGACGACCTCCCGGACGTCTTCAACGAGGCCCCGTACTTCGAGTCAGCGGAGATCCAGGTCCTCGGCGAACAGGCCTCCCGACTCGGCGCGTTGGAGACCGGCGAAGTCGATTCAGCGGCTATCCCGCCCGAGCGTGTGCAGGAGTATCAGGACAACGACGAGATCTACGTCAACCAGATCCCGCAGCCGTACAACGAGAAGCTGTCCGTCAACATGCGGGACAACGGCTGGACGACCGGACCGGGAAACATGTTCCGGCACATCCCGTTCCGGCAGGCCATGGCCGCGGCGATCGACAAGCAGAGCCTGATCCAGGGCGTCTTCCGCGACTTCGCGGAGACGCACTTCACGTGGCAGCCCCGCTTCAGTAACTTCTATCCGCCCGAGGACAACATCCCGATGTTCGGCGTCGGCGACCGCTACGGAAGCGAGTACGCCCGCGGGCTGGCGGAGGACGCCTTCGAGCAGTCCGAATACGAGTACGGCTTCGACGGCGAGACGATGGTCGATCCAGACGGCAACCAGGTCCAGCTCAGCCTCTACCACAGCGCCGGCCAGGAGACCGAGCAGCTGATGGGAGAGTTCATCGCACAGGAGCTCGGGAACAACCTCGGGATCGACGTGAGTATCGAGGCCATCGACGGCACGCGGTTCGACACGGAGTACTACACCACGACGGACTTCCCCACGCCCGAGCGGAACGAGGAGGGCGAGGTCACCAGCGTCCCTGACGAGCTCGTCGACACCGTCGACGGCGAGGAGGTCGAGTGGACCTCGCCCACCGCGACGAACCCCGGACCGCGAAACATCACCGGGAACGAGGACTGGGACATGGAGATCGTGTACGGACTGAACACGTTCCCGCGGAACCCCCTCACGAACGCCGTCTTCTTCGACGGCGCGACCGGGTCGTACAACCCGGTCGGCTACTACCCCGAGTTCGACGCGCAGACGCTGTTCGACAACGCCCGGCAGGCGTCCAGCGAGGAGGAGCTGGCCGACGCGCTCGTCGACCTCTTCGTCAACATCGCGGAAGAGCAGCCGTACATCATGCTCGCGTTCCCCGACAGCACGGTCGGCTACCGCGAGGGGCTCGAAGGCCCCATCGAGAACTTCTCGAACGGCTGGAACCTCCCCGCGTGGAGATACGAGCAGTAACGCCGCCGTCTCTCACACTTCCACGTCATCAATATGGGATTCGGAAAGTACGTCGGCGCACGCGTGCTGTGGGCCGTGGTCGTCTCGCTGATCATCACCACGATCACGTTCCTCCTGCTCGCGGCCGCGCCCAACCCGGCGATCCGCGAGGCGGCGACGCAGGCCGCGCTGCAGGGCGGTGACCCCTCGGCCGCGGTCGAGCGAGAGCGCGAGCTCCGCGGGCTCAACCAGCCGCTGTACGTTCGGTACATGGACTTCATCCGGAGCATTTACACGCTCGACTGGGGCTGGTCGGAGAGCCGCAGCCAGCCCGTGACCGAGGCGCTGCTGCAGGCGCTCTACTACACCGCGCAGTACTCGATCCCGTGGACCGTGCTAATCATAACCCTCGGGCCGCTCGTCGGCGTCTACTCCGCGGCGAACATGTACAGCTGGCGCGACCACGTCGCGACCGGGTTCGCGTTCTTCGGGTACGCGATTCCGAACTTCTTCTTCGGGATCATCCTGCTCCTGATCTTCGGGGTCTGGTTCGAGGTCGTCCCGATATCGTACGACACGAGCGCTCCCGTGTTCAGCCTGCAGAACGTCCGGCAGCTGATTCTGCCGGTGTTCGTGCTCGTCACGGGCTCGATCGGCGCGACGATGCGGGTCTCGCGGAACGAGTCCGCGGAGTTCCAGAACTCCGACTTCATGAAGACGGCGAAGGCGAAAGGGGTCTCGCCGCTGCGCGCGTACGCCTACCACGTGATGCGGCCGACGATGGTCCCGCTGTCGACGACGCTCGTCGGGCAGCTGTTGGCGCTGTTCATCGGGTCGTCGCTGCTCGTGGAAGTCGTGTTCGGCATCCCCGGACTGGGCAGACTGACGTTCAACGCGCTCATCTCGCAGGACACCAACCTGGTGTTGGGATCGACGCTGGTGTTCACCTTCATTGCCGTCGTCGGCAACCTGCTAGAAGACTTGGTGTTCACCGTGCTCGACCCGCGAATCAACTACGACGACAGATAACTCACAATGGCAACGAAGAAACCGGAGCAGTTCGACCGCGTCGACTGGAGCGAGCTCTCCGAGTCGAGACGGTTCGACCTGTCGATAAACTCGATCGGCATGCTGGTGGCGACGCTGCCGCTGGCGCTCCTCTGGCTGTACGACTACCAGTTCGTCGGCGAACGCGAGGCGACGTTCCAGGCGATCGGACTCAGCAGGAACCTCGACCCGCTGGACTACTTCTTCGTGTTCACGCTGTTCCTGTTCTTCTTCTACCTGATCTTACCGCTGTATCAGAACCCGCGGATGACGCGGTACTACTGGAAGGAGTTCAGGCGGAACCGCCCCGCGGTCGTCAGCCTCGGTTGGCTGGGGATCGTGTTCGTGGGCGGGCTCATCGGTCCGCTCCTGATCAGCGCGCCGGAGCAGAGCATCCTCACCGGCCACCAGCCGCCGGTGTTCCTCTCGATCGACGAGGCGAACGTCGCGAACTGCGTCGGCGAGGTGGTGAACGGACGGTGTCAGGGGACGTGGCAGCACCCGCTCGGGACCACTCGCGGCGGGAAAGACGTCTTCGCCGGCATCGTCTACGGCATGACGATCAGCATGCAGATAGCCTTCATCACGACGACGATCGTCGCGGCGATCGGCATCACGTTCGGCACCGTCAGCGCGTACGCGGGCGGCTGGGTCGACGAAGTGATGATGCGGTTCGTCGACATCATCCTCTCGTTCCCGACGTTCCTGATGTTCCTGCTCATCCTGTACATCTACGGCGCCGGATTGGGGATGTTCATCCTCGTGTTCTCGGCGTTCGCGTGGGGCGGCACCGCGCGGTACGTGCGCAGCAAGTCGCTGTCCGTCTCCGAGGAGGAGTTCATCAAGGCGACGCGGATCAGCGGCGCGAGCACCTACCGCGTGGTCCGGAAACACGTCGTCCCGAACGTGGCGAGCAGCATCATCACGCAGCTCACGCTGCTCATCCCCGGCTTCCTGCTCGCGGAGGCGCAGCTCGCGTTCCTCGGGATCGGCGACTCGGCGGTCCCCTCGTGGGGACAGCTGATATCCGCGGGCCGGAGCGACCTGGCGTTCGCGCCGTGGATCGTGTTGTCGCCCGGCATCGTGCTGTTCCTGACGATCCTGGCGTTCAACTTCATCGGCGACGCGCTGCTGGACGCTCTGAACCCCGAAGCGGAGGCGGAGAGCGCATAATGTCCACCCGACAACCACTGCTCGAGGTCGAAGACCTCACGACGACGTTCAGCACCGACAACGGAGAGCTCACGGCCGTCGACGGGGTCGACTTCTCGGTCGACGAGGGCGAGACCGTCTGTATCGTCGGGGAGTCCGGCTCCGGGAAGACGGTGGCGACGGAGTCGGTGACGCGGATCGTCAAGGAGCCGCCGGGTCGCGTCCGGGGCTCGGTCCGGTTCAAGGGCCGCGATCTGCTGGAGATGAGCGAGCCCGAACTCCGCGAGATCCGCGGCTACGAGATCGCGCACATCTTCCAGAACCCGCAGGAGGCGATGAACCACTGTTACACCGTCGGGTGGCAGATCGTCGAGGCGCTGCAGATCCACCGCGACGTCTCCGACGAGGAGGCGCGCGCGAAGGCGATCGACCTGATGGACAAGGTGGGGATCGCGAACGCCAGCTCGCGGTTCGACGACTACCCGCACGAGTTCTCCGGCGGACAGAAGCAGCGCGTGATGATCGCGATGGCGCTCGTCGGCGACCCCGACCTGCTGATCGCGGACGAGCCGACCACGGCGCTGGACGTGACGGTGCAAGCGCAGATCCTCCGGCTCCTCGACGACCTGCAGGAGGAGTTCGACATGGGGATCCTCTTCGTCACGCACGACCTGGGCGTCGTCGCCGAGATCGCCGACCGCATCGTCGTGATGTACGCCGGCAAGGTGATGGAGCGCGGCGACGTCCTCGACATCTTCGAGCGCCCCGCGCACCCGTACACCCAGCAGCTGCTGAACTGCCTCCCCGAGATCGGCGGGAAGAAGGGGGGTATCCCCGGGACCCTTCCCGATCCGCTCGATCCGCCGGACGGCTGTCGCTTCGCCCCGCGGTGCGAGCACGCGGTCGACGCCTGCGTGACCGGCGACCAGCCGGAGGAGATCGAAGTGAACCCGGGTCAGCGCGCCTCCTGCGTCCACTACCGCCCCGGCCGCGACGACTCGGTCGTCCGCGACGGGATTCCGGACTCGACCGCCGACGGCGAGGAGGTGAGCTCCGCCGATGACTGAGGAGCCGCTCCTCTCGGTGCGGGACCTCAAGAAGCACTACCCGATCCGGAAGGGCCTGTTGAACCGACAGGTCGGCGCCGCTCGCGCCGTCGACGGGATCAGCTTCGACATCGCTCCCGGGGAGACGCTGGGACTCGTCGGCGAGTCGGGCTGCGGGAAGTCCACCGCCGCCACCTCCATCGTCCGGCTGGAAGAGCCCACGGGCGGCGAGGTGATATTCAACGGCGGCGGGCGGAGCGGTGCGACCCGGAACGCCGACGGCACGCACCCGAACGACGTGACGCGCTTCGACGACCGGGAGCTGAAGGCGTTCCGCCGCGACGCGCAGATGATCTTCCAGGACCCCTCCTCCAGCTTCGACCCGCGGATGTCGGTCGGGGGCGCGGTCGCGGAGATGCTCCAGATCCACGGCATGTCCGACCGCCACCGGCGGCGTGCGATCGTGGAGGACCTGCTTGAACGCGTCGGGCTCTCGCCCGAGGACTACGACCGCTATCCCCACGAGTTCTCCGGCGGGCAGAAACAGCGGATCGCGCTGGCGCGAGCGCTCGTATTGAACCCGGAGCTCATCGTCGCCGACGAGCCGGTCTCCGCGCTCGACGTCTCGATTCAGGCGGAGATCCTCGACCTCATCGCCGACCTGCAGTCGGAGTTCGACCTCTCGCTGTTGTTCATCAGCCACGACATGTCCGTCATCCGGGAGATCTGCGACCGGGTGGCCGTCATGTACCTCGGTGAGATCGTCGAGATCGGACCGACGGACCGCGTCTTCGCCGACCCGCAACACCCGTACACGGAGGCGTTGCTCTCGGCGATCCCGACGCCGGACCCGCGCTCGACCGCCGAGGGGATCGAGCTGACGGGGACCGTGCCGAGCCCGACGAACCCGCCGTCGGGCTGTCGGTTCCACACCCGGTGTCACAGGGTGATCCAGCCGGACGACGTCGACCTCGACCAGTCGAGCTGGCGTGGACTGTTGAACCTCCGCGACGCGCTCGCCGCCGACAGCGTCGACGTCGATCAGATCCGCGAGAACTTCCGGACCGGGACCGACACCGGCGCCACCCCAGATGCCGTGAAAGGACAGATCCGCCGCGAGTTCGACCTCGAGGAGACGATATCCTCCGACGAGATGGAGTCGCTGCTCGACGCGGCGCTCGACGAGGCGCTCGGCGACGACCTCGACGCGGCGGCGGCGACGCTCTCCGAGCGGGTCACCACCCCCTGCGAGGAACGCGTCCCCCAGCGGACCAGCCACGAGCCCGGCCACGAGTCGGCGTGTCACCTCCACGAGCGGGACCGGTCGGCGCCGCCGAACCCGGCCGACGACTGAGGCGACCGCCGCCGCTCTCGTCGCTTTGTCTTAGCGTTCGCCCAGCGCCGGGAGCGCCACCCGTCGCGAGCCGCCGTCCTCCCGCTCGACGGTCACGGTCGGTTCGCCGTTGTCCGTCTCCTCACCCACGAGGACGGACGTCGCGCCCGCCGCGAGAGGTGCGACGAGGCCCGCGGCCAGCGCCCGCGGGTCCGAGAGGTCACCGCGGAGCGTCACCGAATCACCCGGTTCGAGCCCGTGCTCGCCGGCGACCGACGCGGCCGCGTCGAGGAGCGCGCGGTGAGTGACGCTCCCGCTCCGGTCCGGTCCCTCGCCGTCCGTCTCGCGCAGCACGATGTCGTCCGGGCCGACTCCGCTGGGGGGCATCCCCGGATTCTCGCTCCACAGCTCCTGCTCCCAGTGGGTCGTCTCGGGTCGCTCCGGCGGTCCGCCGAAGGCGGCGAGGCCGGTGCCGGGGGCCGGCTCCGTCGTCGACTCGTCGGCCACGTCGACGAGGACGACGCGGTCGCCGCGCGCGATCCCGGTCTCGGGGTCGAACCGGACCGGGGCGCCCAGCGCGGCCGCGCCGAGGAAGGCGAGCGTCGTGTGGAGCCCGGGCGCCGGCTCGACTGCCACGGTCGACCCCTCCCGCGCGCCGAGGTAGCGGAGCACGTTCGCCGACTTGTACCCGTTGGTGATCAGGTCCCGATACGTGCGTTCGCGCTCGTCGGGCGTGACGAGCGCGACGTCGCGACTCCGCCGGTCGCGAGCGAGGATATCGCCGACGACGTCCATGTCCGCGACTCGGGGCGGCCGCGACTTAAAAACGAGGAGTGGCGGGTCCGTCCGGGGTCGAGCGCTCGCGTCAGGGCGCGCCGGCGATGACCATCCGCGAGCCGTCGGCCGAAAAGGCGAGGTCGCGCGTCGAGTCGGCGTCGACCCGGACGGCGTCGCCCGGACCGAGCTCGACGGCCTCGCCGTCGACGGTCAGCGTCGCCGCGCCGTGGAGCAGCACGTACACCTCCTCGTGGCCGGCGTCGGCGTGGTCGTGCTCCATCCCCTCCCAGCCGTCGTCGGCCTCGACGACCGTCACGCCGAGGCTCTCGCAGTCGAGCGCGTCGCGGAGGAAGTACATCCCCGGCGCGCGCGGTTCGACGTCGTCGTAGGCGGTGGTGTCGTAGCCCATGGACCGTGATAGGCGGCGCGCGCCGGAAAAACTACGGGTTGATAGGGGTGAGTGCGTTAGAAGGAGCTCTTCAGCCGCTCGAAGAAGCCGCCGCCGACGTCGATGTCCTCGCCGCCGGCCTCGGCGAACGCCTCCAGCGCCTCGCGCTGCTCCTCGTTGAGCGAGTCGGGGATCACGACGCCCACCTGCACGTAGAGGTCGCCGCGGCCGCGGCGCCGCAGCCGGGGCATCCCCTTCCCCTCCAGTCGGAACGTCTCGCCGCTCTGGGTGCCGGCGGGGACGTCCATCTCCACGGTGCCGTCGACCGTCTCGACCTCGACCGTGTCGCCGAAGACGGCCTGCGGGAAGGAGATCGCCTCGCTGACGCGGAGGTCGTCGCCGTCGCGCTCGTACCGGTCGCCGATGTCGACGTCGACCTCGATGAGCAGGTCGCCGTTGGGCCCGCCGTTCTCGCCGGGCGCGCCCTCGCGCTCCATCCGGAGGCTCTGGCCGGAGCGGATCCCCGGCGGGATCTCCACCGAGAGCGTCGCCTCCTCGCGGACGACGCCGTCGCCGCCGCAGTCGGAACAGTCCTCGCTGTACAGCTCGCCCTCGCCCTCGCAGCGCGGGCACGTCGAGGTCTGCTGGACGCGGCCGAGCGGCGTCTGCTGGACCTGCTGGACCTGCCCGCGCCCGTTACACTGAGGGCAGGTCTGCACGTCGGCGTCCGGCGGGTGGCCCGCGCCGTCGCAGGTGTCACAGGCCGTGGGGCGGGTGAGCGTGACCTCCTTGGTCGCCCCCTCGAACGCCTCTTCGAGGTCGATCGTGAGCCCCGTACGGAGGTCCCGTCCCTGACGGGGGCGATCGTCGCGGCCGCCGCGACCGCCGCGACCACCGCCGCCGCCGAAGAACTGGTTGAAGATGTCCTCGAACCCGCCGGCGCCGCCCGCGCCGCCGGCTCCCCCGAAGGGACCGCCCGCCCCGCCGGGACCGCCGCCGCCCGTCGCGCCGCGCTTGTCGGCCTCGGTGAAGCGGTCGTGACCGAGCTGGTCGTACTGGCGGCGCTTCTCCTCGTCGGTGAGCACCTCCTTGGCCTTCTGGATCTTCTTGAACCGCTCTTCGGCGTCGTCGTCGTCGCTGACGTCCGGGTGATGTTCGGCGGCCTTCTTGCGGTACGCCTTCTTGATCTCTTCCTCGCTGGCGTCCCGCGACACGCCGAGGACGTCGTAGAAATCTTCGCTCATGCGTTACGTTCGTTATTGGTCGTTCGTGGCTGGGTCGTGTTAAGGGGCGCGTCCGAAGGCGAGGGCGCCGACGCTACTCCTCGTCGTCGTCCACGTCCTCGAAGTCGGCGTCGACGTACTCCTCGTCGTCGCCGTCGGGGCCCGCGCCGCCGGGGCCGGCCGCGCCGCCCGGACCGCCCGCGCCGCCCGGACCGCCCGCGCCGCCCATACCGCCGGGACCGCCGGCGGCGCCGCCTGCGCCGCCCGGACCGGCCTGCGCGGCCTGTCCCTCGTACATTTGTTTGCCGATCTCCTGGAGCTCCTCCGTGAGCGCCTCCGTGACCGACTCGATCTCGTCGGTGTCGGCGTCCTCGTCCTCGAGCACCGCCTCGACGTCATCGATCGACTCCTCGATGTCGCCGATGAGGTCCTCGTCGAGGTCCTCCTCGTTCTCCTCTAAGAGGGTCTCGGCGCGCTGGATCGTCGTCTCGGCCTCGTTGCGGGCCTCGATCCGCTCGCGGCGGGCCTCGTCCTCTTCGGCGTGCTTCTCGGCCTCCTCCTGCATCTCTTCGATCTCCTCGTCGGAGAGGCCGACGCCCCCCTCGATGGTGATC
This sequence comes from Halorubrum sp. Ea1, assembly GCF_002252965.1. Classification (NCBI taxonomy): domain Archaea; kingdom Methanobacteriati; phylum Methanobacteriota; class Halobacteria; order Halobacteriales; family Haloferacaceae; genus Halorubrum; species Halorubrum sp. Ea1. Next base: position 2,153 of record NZ_NHPG01000034.1, on the reverse strand, counting down.
GACTCGGCGTTCCCCGAGCCCTGGTCTTCGGCCTCGACGTTGACGATCCCGTTCTCGTCGATGTTGAACGAGACCTCGATCTGGGGGGTTCCAGCGGGCGCCGGCGGGATGCCGGAGAGCTGGAACGCGCCGAGCAGCTCGTTCTCCTCGGCGATCTCGCGCTCGCCCTGGAAGACGCGGACGTTGACCGAAGTCTGGTTGTCGGCGGCGGTGGTGAACACCTTCGACTCCTCGGTCGGGATGGTGGTGTTCTTCTCGATGAGCCGCTCGAAGAGGCCGCCCTTCACCTCGATCCCGAGCGAGAGCGGGGTGACGTCCAGCAGGACGATGTCGTCGACGTCGCCGGAGAGCACGCCGCCCTGGACGGCCGCGCCGAGCGCGACCGCCTCGTCGGGGTTGACGTTCTTCTTCGGCTCCTGACCGACGAGCTCCTCGACCTGCTCTTGGACCTGCGGCATCCGGGTCGAGCCGCCGACGAGGATGACCTCGTCGATGTCGCCCTTGTCGTAGCCGGCGTCGGAGAGCGCCTGTTCGGTCGGCTCGACGGTGCGCTCGATCAGGTCACCGGTGAGGTTCTCGAACGTCGCGCGGGTGATCGACTGTTCGAGGTGGACCGGACCGCTGTCGGTCGCGGTGATGAAGGGGAGGTTGACCGTCGTCTCCTTCTTGTTCGACAGCTCGATCTTCGCCTCCTCGGCGGCGTCCTTCAGGCGCTGGAGCGCCTGGCGGTCCTCGCGGAGGTCGATCCCGTGGTCGTTCCGGAACTCGTCGGCGATGTGGTCGATGAGCGCCTCGTCCCAGTCGTCGCCGCCGAGGTCGTTGTCGCCGTTCGTGGCGACGACCTCGTAGACGCCGCCGCCCAGGTCGAGCACGCTCACGTCGAACGTGCCGCCCCCGAGGTCGTACACGAGGACGGTCTGGTCGGACTCGTCGTCGAGGCCGTACGCCATCGAGGCGGCGGTCGGCTCGTTGACGATCCGCTCGACGTCGAAGCCGGCGATCTCGCCGGCGTCCTTGGTCGCCTGCCGCTGCTTGTCGTTGAAGTACGCGGGGACGGTGATGACCGCCTTCTCGACGTCGTCGCCGAGGTACTCCTCGGCGTCGCGCTTGATCTTCTGGAGGATCATCGCCGAGACCTGCTCGGGCGTGTACTCTTCGTCCCCGATCTCGACCGTGTAGTCGTCCTCGCCCATGTGCCGCTTGATCGACTGGATCGTGCGGTCGGGGTTCTGGACGGCCTGGTTCTTCGCCGGCTTCCCGACGAGCCGCTCGTCGTCGTCGGCGAAGGCGACGACGGAGGGCGTGGTCCGGTCGCCCTCCGCGTTCGCGATGATCTCGGGCTCGTCGCCCTCCATCACCGCGAACGCGGAGTTGGTGGTACCGAGGTCGATACCGAGGATCTTGTTGCTCGCCATCTTAGCCAAAGTTAGCGGCTTGTGTCGGTTAAAGGTTACTAGACGGCGCGATCTCGTCGGTCAGCTGATACCGCTCACGTCGTGCGGTTTCGCCGATCGTGTGAACTGCTCGCACCGGTGTCTTTATACAGATCCGCAAGCGCAGGGACCTGCGACGGTGGCCGGTGCGAGGCGATCGGCCCGCTCCCGCGGCGGTCGCCGCGCTCAGAGCCCCGAGACGAGGTCCTCCAGCGCCGCCCGCGGGTCGTCGGCCTTCGCCACGCCGGAGGCCAGCAGGATCCCGGACGCGCCGAGGTCACCCGCGGCGGCCACGTCCTCGCCGGTCGAGACGCCGGCGCCGCAGAACACGTCGACGTCGGGGTCGACCGCGTCGGCGGCCGCGACCGCGTCCTCGACGATCCCGGGGTCGGCCGTCGAGACGGAGACGTCGCCGCCGATAAGCTCCGGGGGCTCGACGGCGACGGCGTCGGGGCCGAGCGCCGCGGCCGCGCCGACCTGCGCGGGGTTGTTCGCGCAGACGATCGTCTCCAGGTCGGCGCGCTCGGCCGCGCGGACGGCGCCGTCGACGTCGGCGAGCTTCAGCCGCTTCTCGGAGTGGTTGACGAGGGTCCCCTCGGCGCCGTTGTCGGCGACGGCCTCGGCGAGCGTCGACCCGGTGTGCGAGCCGTGGTCGTTCGGCGAGACGTGCTGGGCCCACGTCTCGACGCCGGTGTCCGCGACGCGGGCGAGGTCGGCCGC